>JAFVOG010000019.1 GCA_017505945.1 Clostridia bacterium | reverse complement strand
TTTGCAATCGGTATATTGCAACGCAAAGGAAATCCAAGCCGTTGCATACGATATGATGGTTTCCGGTTACGACAGCAAAGCGGTTTCCGTTCTCCGTCTTTGGAAAGCACGTAGTGTACAAAACTTCGATATGAAACTGTTCTCGCAAGGAGACTATGCGTCGGTTATGAAAGACGACAACGAAGCGGAACTCATTTCCAAAGTCCTGTATCCTGCCGATAACCACGCAGAAGGTAAATCGCTCCGCTTAAAACAACAATATTTCCTTGTTTCCGCATCTTTGCAAAATATCCTTGCAGACCACAAGAGAAGATACGGCTCGTTGAAATTGTTGCCAAAAATGGCGGCGATTCACTTAAACGATACGCACCCTGCGCTTGTTATTCCCGAATTGATGAGACTTCTTATCGACGAAAACGCAATGAGCTGGGACGAAGCTTGGGATATTACGAGAGCTTGTTGTGCCTATACCAACCACACCGTTTTAGCCGAAGCGTTGGAAACGTGGCCCGAAGACTTAATTGCAAGACGTTTACCCCGTATTTATACGATTTTGAAAGAAATCAACCGTCGTTTCTGCGAAGATTTGTGGGCAAGATTCCCTGGCGACTGGGATAAAATCTCCCGTATGGCGATTATGTCCTACAATACTGTAAAAATGGCAAACTTGTCCGTGCTCGGTTCGCACCACGTAAACGGCGTTTCGGGTTTGCATAGTGAAATTATTAAAGACAGCGTATTTAAAGATTTCTACGATTATTCGCCCGAAAAATTCACCAATGTTACCAACGGTATTGCGCATAGACGTTGGCTCAATCAATCCAACCCCGAACTTTGCGCGTTATTAAACGACTGCATCGGCGAAGGATATGCAAAAGACGCGTCTAAGCTTGCACAATTCAAGAAATTTGAAAATGACGAAAGCGTTTTGAAGCGTTTAGCGGAAATTAAAGCTTTGAAAAAGCAACAATTTGCGGATTTTGCATATAAAAAGCAAGGCGTTATCATTGACCCCAACACGATTTTTGACGTACAAGCAAAGCGTTTGCACGAATACAAACGTCAACTTTTGAACGTACTTCATATCATCAACGATTATTTAATTTTGAAAGATAATCCCGACGCGCCTATTCAACCGAAAACGTATATTTTCGCGGCAAAAGCGGCGGCTGGCTACTATATGGCAAAGAAGATTATCAAACTTATTTGCTATTTGTCGGAAGAAATCCGTAAAAACCCGAAGATTTCAGCAAAACTCAACGTTGTATATATGGAAGATTATAACGTTACCATGTCCGAAAAACTGATGCCCGCAAGTGAAATTTCCGAACAAATCTCCCTTGCAGGTAAAGAAGCAAGCGGTACGGGCAATATGAAGTTTATGATTAACGGTGCGCTTACCATCGGTACGTTGGACGGCGCAAACGTAGAAATGTCCGAACACGTTGGCAAAGATAATATCTATATCTTCGGTTTGAAAGCGGACGAAGTGGCGGAAATTTGGCATAACGGCTATTCCGCAAGCGTTTACTACAACAACGACCCTGCGCTCCGTCGCATTATCGAAGCGCTTATCGTAGGTTTCAACGGCGAATCGTTTGCCGATATTGCAAACTACTTGCTTACGGGCTCTCCGATTGCCGACCCGTATATGTGTATGGCGGATTATCAATCGTACGTGGCTACGCAAAATGAAATGTCTTTGCTGTATTCGACGGATAAACGTTTGTGGAACCAAAAAGCGCTCCGCAATATCGCGGCGGCTGGATTCTTTGCTGCGGATAGAAGTATTAAAGAATACGCACAAAATATTTGGAATTTGAAACCCTTACACTAAAATTTATCAAAGCGTATAAACTTGGGCAAAAAGCCGTAAACTTATTTTACGGCTTTTTGTTTGAGTAAAGGATTTGCATTTTATGTCCATTCACGTTTATTATAATCCCTTAGATACTGCGTGTAAAAGCACGGTAGGCGCAATAAAAGAAGGGGAACAACTACAATTAAACGTCTTTTTATTGAAAGAAACGCATAAAAAGGGGTGGGGAAACCGAATTCCAACGGAAGCGTTGCAAACGCCTGAACCTGAAGAATGTAAAGAACCCATTGACGATTTAGTATTACTTTTGAATAAAGACGGAGAAAATGCCGACGTATATCCTATGCAAAAAACGGATTACGGTTGGACGATTACCCTTGCCGTCAACGAGGTCGGTTTATATTATTATACGTTTTCATTAGGTAAAAAGGGGTTTATTTCGTGCGGCGAACAGGAAACGGGCTATGTAACCAACCGCCCGTACGGATTCCTTTTAACCGTATATTCGCAAGATTATAACACGCCCGACTGGTTCAAAGGTGGCGTAATGTATCAGATTTTTCCCGATAGATTTTGCAAAAAAGGTACTATGCCTGACATAAACGGAAGAATCCAAAGAAAATGGGGCGAAGAACCGTATTTTAGACCAAATGAACAAGGAAAAGTATTAAACAACGACTTTTTTGGCGGAAATTTCAAAGGAATTGAAAGTAAACTTGCTTATTTGAAAAAGCTCGGCGTAACTACCATATATCTCAATCCTGTATTTGAAGCGGCGTCTAATCACCGTTACGATACGTCCGATTATATGCAAGTTGACCGCATTTTGGGGACGGAAGACGATTTTTGTTCGCTGGTAAATAAGGCGGAAACTAAGGGAATTAAGCTGATTTTAGACGGTGTATTTAATCATACGGGCGACGACAGCGTTTATTTCAATAAATACGGGCATTATTCGTCCGTAGGCGCTTATCAATCTAAGGATTCGCCGTATTATACGTGGTATTCCTTCCAAAATTATCCCGATAAATACGAAAGTTGGTGGGGAATTGACATTTTACCTGCCGTAAACGAACATTCCGTCGAATATCAAAACTTTATATTCGGCGAAGGCGGTGTGCTCAAAAAATGGCTTTCTTTGGGTATTAGCGGTTATCGTTTGGATGTTGCAGACGAATTGCCCGACTTTTTCTTAAAAAAACTGAGAAAATCCGTAAAAGAAAGCAATCCAAACGCCATTATTATCGGCGAAGTTTGGGAAGACGCATCCAACAAAATCGCATATGCGAAACGTCGCGAATATTTACAAGGGCACGAGTTGGACAGCGTTATGAATTATCCCGGAAAAGATGCGATTATCGGCTATATACAATCAGGAAACGCAGGAAATTTATTGCATACCGTACGCACGTTAATCAATCATTATCCCAAACAAACGGTTGACTGTTTGATGAATATCTTAGGTACACACGATACACCGCGCATTTTGACGGTTTTGGGTGGAATTTACTGCAATAGTAAAGAAGAAATGGCACAAAAATGGGCGTTTTTATCACAAAAAAGCAAAGAAAACGCCATAAATAAGCTGAAAATGGCAGTTGTATTGCAATATACGTTACCTGGTGTTCCTTGCGTATATTACGGCGACGAAAATGCAATGGAAGGTCATATTGACCCGTTTTGTAGGCGTTGCTACGATTGGGATAATCAAAATAAAGATTTGATTGACTTTTACGCCAAACTTGGTAAAATCCGTACCGATTACCGTCCGATTTTCAAAGACGGCGAATTTTCCGAAATTCGTGTTGAAGACGGTTTGTTGTATTTCAAAAGGGAAAACGAGTACGGTCAACTTTTCGTTTTTGTCAATAATTCTTCGCAAAGATACGTTTTACAAACAAACGGAAAAATGCAAGAATTGATATCCGGGCAATCGTTTGAAAACGAACTGGAAATTAAACCGTTTACCTACGGAATATTCGTACAACAATAAAATAAGAAAATTTTTAGGAAATTTCGTTTTTTTGAAAAATACAATAAATCAAACGAATTTTCCTATTTTCTTATCGTTTTATACCCCTAACTATTCGTAAAACACAGGTTTTACGAATAGTTTTGTATGTATATCCAAAGCAAAATTTGCATCCCCTTTTTCAAAAAAATGTCTGCCTATTCAAGCAAACCGATAATTTTTCTTAACGATGCGAGCGTGTTT
>JAFVOG010000018.1 GCA_017505945.1 Clostridia bacterium | reverse complement strand
CCCATTAAAACGCCCATAACGGACGCCATCATCAGTCCGCGCGTCCATCCACTACTATCCCCTAAACAGTGCAAGCCTGGAATGTTCGTGTTGAACTTTGCGTCCATTTTGATACGGTTGCTGTAAAATTTAAGTTCGGGCGAATACAACAACGTTTCCGTTCCTGCAAATCCAGGCACGACGTAGTCCACCGCTTTCATAAACTCAATAATATTCACCATGGTACGATAGGGCATTGCCGACGTGATATCCCCTGCCACCGCATCTTTCAGCGTAGGGCGGATATTCGACTGCGACAGCTCTTCCTGCCAAGTCCGTTTCCCGTTGAGAATATCCCCAAAGCGTTGCACCAAAATACCGCCTGCGCCTAACATATTGGAAAGTTCCCCTATCTTTTGCGCGTAGGCAATCGGCTGATTAAACGGATAGGAAAAGTTATGCGAACATAAAATGGAAACGTTGGTGTTTTCCGTCTTCAAATCCTTAAAGCTGTGCCCGTTGACCACGGCAAGCTGATTATCGTAGTTTTCTTGCGAAACGAACCCACCAGGGTTTTGACAAAAGGTACGCACCTTATTCCTAAACGGCAAGGGATAACCGACAAGTTTGGACTCGTACAAAGCGCGGTTGACCGTCTCCATCACTTCGTTTCTCACTTCCACACGCACGCCGATATCTACCGTGCTTGCGGAATGTTCCACGCCGTATTTTTCGCAAACCTTTTCTAACCAGTCCGCGCCCCGCCTACCCGTTGCAATAACGGTGTCGTCCGCAAAGATTTCCAAGCTTTGACTGCCGTCCGCTTTGGTGACGGAAACCCCTTTACAACGCCCGTTTTCTACGATAGGATAATTACACTCGTACCCAAACAAAATTTCCACGCCGTTGGATTGTAAGTATTTTTCAAAACCCAAATAGATATCGTGCGCCTTTTCCGTGCCCATATGTCGAATCGGACAATCGACAAGTTTTAACCCTGCCTTGATTGCGCGTTTGCGAATTTCCTTTACGTCGTCGGGATTCCCTAAACCTTCGATTTTTTCATCTGCCCCGAATTCAAGGTAAATCTTATCCGCATACTCTATGGTAGCCTGTGCAAGCTCCGCACCGATAAGTTGTGGTAAATCGCCACCCACTTCGTAGCTAAGCGACAGCTTGCCGTCTGAAAACGCGCCTGCCCCTGAAAAGCCCGTCGTGATATGGCAATACGGTTTACAATGCACGCATTTTTGCGTTTTGTGTTTGGGACAACTGCGTTTTTCTATCGATTGCCCTTTTTCCACAATTATAATTTTCTTCTTACTGCCTTTTTTCAGCATTTCTATCACTGTAAATATCCCAGCAGGGCCTGCGCCTACGATAACAACGTCCGCTTTCAAAACGTTTCCTCCCTAAATATTTTATATTATCTAACATATATATAAACAAAAAAAACCGTTTATAAACGGTCTTTTTCATCAAGCACTTGCTCTTTCTTGTTTTTTTAATAAATTCTTTCGTAAAATTTCCAACTTGTACCGATTATAACGAAGTACGAACACGGGCAACACGTTTAATATCGCGTTGATAATCGCCACGGGAATTGCCAACGCTATCCACGTTTCACTGATAAAAAACAGTGCCAAAATGACAAACCCTATCGGCATAATCCATAAATGCCCTAACTCGCCGTAGCACGCCTCCAACAAAAAACGTTCGACGTATTCTACGCTTTGTGGCTGAGCAATTTTATTCTTTCTAAACCCTGTAAAATGTCCGATTTCGGGAATTTTGTCCTTCCATTTGCGGATTTTCAGTTTTTCGTAAAACTTCTTTTCCTTTTGCGAAACTTGATAAAATGTATCGGCGGAATTTGCAAAGCGTTGGGGCAACAACCGACACACGGTAGCCACCAAGCCGTCCACAAGGATAACGGTTACGATGGCAAGCGCCGTCCAAAGCAACGTCCAAAGAAAGGACGCCTCATACGCAAGCGAAACGAAAAGCGCGTCCAACACTCCGCAAACGCTGATGATGATAAGATACAAAACCACGGCGCGTTACTCCCCTTTCTCGTCGCAAGCATACGTCAATTTTTCGCCGTAAACTTCTTCATATTTTGCTTTACAAAGCGCGTACGCTTCGTCTTTCATTTTTTCTGCGGATTCTTTTTCCGACAAAGTAGAATCGGGATACACGGGCGGTAAGATATGCAACGTATGTCGTTGCACGGGATACCCGTTCCCATCCAAACGCGTTTCGTCGTCCTGCATCGTGATAAAGGTGGGCAAAACGGGAACGCCTGCACGTACTGCCATCTTAAACGCCCCCGACTTAAACGGACGGGGCTTTTTATAATTCCACCACATCCCCTGTTCGGGATAAATTAAAATACTTTCGCCACGTTTAAGAAGCGTTTGTACCGCCGTCATAAAGTTAATCATCGTGCGACGGTTGCTCGATAACGGCAACGTGTTACAATGGCGGAACAAATACCCGTATAATCCAGGAAAATTCGTATAATTCCCTTCGCGGATTACTTTATAAAGGTACTTGTGCGGTAAATGCTTTCTAATGCAGTGAAAAACGATATAGTTATCAAACGGCGAAAAATGGTTACACGTAATCATCGCGCCGTTTTTCAATACGTCTAAATACTCTTCACCGTGCACGCCGTCGATAACGAGCACGTCTTTTTTAATCAGCTTTAAGAAATATCTGTCTCCCACGCGGTTTGCGATTTTACGGGAAATTTTACTGGACAGTTTCTTACACAGATAGTCCACTTTATCAGGCGTGAGTTCGGGCGCTTCAGGGTCGTTTTCAACGTCCCTGTCAAACCAACCCTTCGCTTCGTATTCTTGAATCCGCGCCAGCACTTCTAATCTGTCCGCGGAAATTTTCGTTTCGTCCATACCCCACTCCTTTTCGTATTATTTACGCTTTTTTACCGTAGCGCTTGCCGTACGTTTTGAAATAACCGTCCGCGCGCTCCGCTTCGTCTCTTGCAAGCTTTTGCATACTCAGTTCACACTCTTTATCGTGCTCTAAATCCTTTTCCGTATAGGAGTGCAAAATGTTTAAGAGATAATCGTAAAACTTCGTCTTTTTTGCATATTCCCAAAAATATTCGCCGTACGGAATATCGCAGTATTTCCAAGGCTTCCACGTAAGCCCAAAATGCGCAATACGCAAATCTTCTCTATTCAGCTTATCCATCGAAACGGGGAATTTATTCCACGCACGCGGAAGTTGCAAAATACGGTCTTGGCAAATTACGTTAAGATAATCTTCGTCTTGGATAAGACGGAATTTATATTTCTTTAACAAATCGGCAAATTGTTCATAAAAGCCTTCGTCCCTAAACGCCTTCAAGTTCATCAAAATCACCCCTGCGTTAAAGAACGTGTCGGTGTTTACGCCGTCCAACTCGCGTACGTAGTTTTTATACACTTCAAAACTGTTTACCCCTTCGCAAGGCGCACCGCCGATTAAATTGTCGCCCAAATCATAGTTGTAAAGTTCACTGATATCCCCTAAAACAACGGTGTCGCAATCGAGATATAACGCCTTATCGTATTGCGGGAACATCCCTGCTATAAATACACGGAAATACGTCGTGCAGGTGTAGTAATCGCGCATGTGCAAATGCTCTGCAATTTCTTTCAATGGCACGGCTACGTCCACGAATTCGATTTCGAAATGCGGTTTGGAATACTCCATAATCTTTTCGTAGTAATCCGTGCTTACCCCAGAGTGTAACACGTACATCTTATAATCGTAATCTCTCGACGAATTTTCATACATCGATTGCAACGTTATTGCCAAAAACGGCAAGTAGTTATCGTCCGTTGCAAAGAAAATGGGGATAATGCCTTTCTTTACTTTCGCCCCGTCGGGATTTTTTACGTTTTCTTCATAGCGCGACGCACCGCGGTCCGCTTTAAGTGGCGTTACAATGGCGGAATCCGCTTCCAACCAACCCCTTCTTCTCATCAACGTTTTTTCTTGCATAAAGTTCACCTCGTATTTTCAATACGCTTTTTGTCGTTTGGATTTTGTCACACAAAACCATTACGCCATTAGTGTAACCCAAAAAATCGTTTTTTGCAAGAAAATTTTGGCAATTTTTCTCTACCCCTCAAAAAGCAACTCTACTAACAAAAAATGCCATTCTACTCACGGTAGAGTGGCATTTCTACCCACAGTAGAATTGATTTTTGTTTTGTCCTTTTTTTACTATTTTGTTAGCCTTATCTCAAACCCGTCGTAGGTGGGAACGTATCCGTACGCCATTTGCGCTTTTTCTAACGTTTCAACAAGCGGATTAGAATTATGGGAATAGTGCGTAATCATATACACGGTGCGCTCGCCCACGATACCACGCGCACGCATTTCTTCTTGTTGAGCTTGGTTATCGCCCAGCCCCATATGACGAGAAACCGCACCCGCCGTATAAAAAAGAAAAGTACAATCGAAACACACGCCGTTGATTTTGTTTTCGCGCCGTTCAAAAATGCGTTGCAGATAATCCAGCGTTTCCATAGGTAAACGTCCCGTATCCGTCAAATGCAAATAGCTTAAGCCGTCCTTTTCGATTAAGTACACGTACGCATCTTCCGTTTTACTGTGTTGCGCAGAAAGAGCAGTAACCGTATATCCGTCCGCCGTCACAACGGGGGCAAACGGGTGCAATTCGTGAAAGACGATATTCGCGCGGACTTCGTCACGCATTTCCCTTTTTACACTTTCTTCATAGACTTTTCCTACCTCCGCATTGCCGTAGATATGCAACGGTTTGCAGTCCGTTTTCGTGTATTTATAGCCACGTAACACAAAATCACACGCATAGAAATGGTCCAAATGGCTATGCGTTACAATTAAGGTTTGCATTTGCGAATAATCGAATTTACCCTGCAATGCGTGATAATACGCGTCGGGCGGAAAATCGATACAAAACGTTTCGTCCACCATCACTTGCGTACGCGAGTGCAATTCTTTACCGCCACGCTCACGTGCCGTTTGACAAGTTTCGCATTGACAATATATCGCAGGTACGCCTTCCGCCGCACCCGTACCTAAAAAACGCAGTTTCATCCTTTACGCCTCCAACAAAATGGTAACCGGCCCGTCGTTGTGCTGAGAAATTTGCATATCCGCACCGAACACGCCCAGTTTTACAGGCACGCCGTATTCCGCCAACTTTTGCGCCGTATATTCGTAAAGAGCGTTTGCTTTTTGCGGTTCTTCCGCTTCAGTAAAGCTCGGTCTGTTGCCGTGCGACGCGTCCCCATACAAGGTAAATTGCGACACGAACAGGATTTCCCCACCCACGTCCTTGACGGATAAATTCATCTTACCGTTTTCGTCTTCAAAAATGCGAAGATTCGTAATTTTCTTTGCGATATATTCCCCTTGCTTTTGGGTGTCCCCACGCTTTACGCCAAAAAATACGGTCAAACCAAACGGGATTTCCGATACCGTTTTCCCATCTACGGCAAGCGTAGTTTGTTTTACCCTTTGCACCACTGCTTTCATTACTCTCGTCCTTCTCGTAATTATAATGAAATGCAGGATATAGCATCCTGCATTTCTTAAACATCGTATTATTCGTTTGTTTTATACACGGCTCATATATTCGCCCGTTCTCGTATCGATACGGATGGTTTCGCCTTCTTCTACGAACATAGGCACTTGGATAATCGCGCCCGTTTCAACCTTCGCGTTTTTCATAACGTTGGTTGCCGTGTTACCCTTAACGCCGGGTTCCGCTTCGATAACTTTGAGTTCTACGAAGTTTTCGGGTTCAACCGAGAACGCCTTACCGTACAAGAACTTCACGGTTACCATATCGTTTTCTTTGATATATTTCAATGCTTCTTCTACTTGGTCGTAAGAAAGCATTTCTTGGTTGTATTCTTCGTCCATGAAAACGTAGAATTCGCCGTCGAAATAAGAATACGTCATTTTCTTAGTTTCTACTTGCGCCGTTTCAAGTTTGGTCGTAGGGTTGAACGTTTCGTTGGACAATACTTGCCCCGTAACTACGTTCTTTAACGTCGTTCTTACGAAAGCCGCGCCTTTACCCGGTTTTACGTGTTGGAAATCGGTAACGGTGTAAACGCCGCTCTTGTACTCGAAAGTCGTGCCTTTACGAATGT
>JAFVOG010000017.1 GCA_017505945.1 Clostridia bacterium | reverse complement strand
TCAGCGGTGCGAGCTATACCATTCCGTCGAAAGGTGTTTATACCGTATACGTGTTTGCGGACGGGTATTATAATAAAGCTACCTTAACGGCAACGCGTGCATACGGTGCAACGGAATTTATGTCCTTTGATTATGCGGAAGATATTGATAACGTATACGCTACTTCGGATGATGCAACGGTAACACTTACGATAGAAGAAAGCTATCAAGGCGAAACGGGCGTATTAAAAATGGACTGGAATGGTAGCGTATGGCCTGCACTTGCCGTAAAACCGTTGCTCAGTAAGAACGAATATAAGAATTATGATTACGTTGTTATTCGTATGTACGTTCCGAGCACCAGCCCGATTGAGTATTTGAAAATCAATAACGTCGCAGGCGGTGCATACGAGGCAATCAACGCGACGTATACGACGGATGCGTGGGTGGATTATAAATTCGATATACGTGCACTTAATAGCTGGCAGGACGGTTATACGGCACAAGAGCTTTGGTCTAATCAATTCAGACTTTGGAGCAAGTTCAGTAACGGTGTAACCGAAGGCGTAATATATATCGCGGATATCTCGTTTTCTAATTAAAACAAGCGAACTTCGCGACGGATATAAATCCGTCGCGTAAGGGCGTTAATATAAATAAAATAAATTTAGGAGGGTTTGTAAATGGTAACAAAGAAACAGGAAACAACCGTTTCCAAATACGTAGCACCGACGTTTCGGATATTGCGTGTAGATATGGACGTAATTACGACGAGCGGTATCGTTACGTGGAGTAATGACTGGGGCAAAGACTTTGAACAAAACCGAGAAAATACTTGGCAAGGAGTGGAGGAATAAGACAATGAAAACAATCACGACAAAAACGAAAAACTTATTACTTAGCACCGCTACCTTGGTATTATGCGGTGGTATTGCTTGCGGAGTATCGGTATGGCAAGCATCCGCGGAAGCGGTAACTTCGGATAACTTTTATTCGGAAGGCGCGTCCGTAAAAATCACGTCTAGCGTAGACGACGCGCAGGTGCGTTTTAACGCGACTATGACGGAAGGCGTGTATAATAGCTATTACACGGACGGTAAGGCAAATGCGGGCGTAGAAACGGGTATTTTGGTTGTACCTTACGATATGTTTGTGAACATGGAAAAGACGGCGGGAGAAGATTTGAGCTTGGATTTAAGCCTTGTCAAAGACGGTAGTCCCGTGCAAAAAGTAACGACGACTTCGCTTTGGAACGACCACGCAAAAACAAGCGGTTTGAAAGAATCGTATGCAGTATTGCCTGCGAATGCGATTCCCGAAGAAAGCCATAACAGACTTTTGTATTTCGTAGGTTATATCACGGACGGCACGAACGAATACTATACTTCTGCCCGTAAAATTTCTATGTCGCAAGTAGCTATGAATGCACAAGCAAACAGTGCGCTTTCGGCTTATCATGAAACCTTGAAAGCTACGTATATGCATAATCATACGATTACGTATAAAGACGCGTACGAGCGTAGTGTGGAAATTCAGTACGGCGAATCGGTTGTAGCGAACACGGCGTATAGCGAGAACGCAAACTTAAACGGCGGTTTATACTGGGACCAAGCATATACCGACCCCGTACTTTCGACCGACTATGTAACGGGCGATATGAACGTATACGTGAAAAATCAAAACACTACGGAATTATTATCCTTTGATTATGCAAGTGATATAGAAGAAGTGGGGAATCTTGCCAATAAAGAATGGTTAGATGAGTACGAAGGTGAAATCGGGGTTATGAAAGGCTGGTATACGAACGGTACGCGTTGGACACCGCAATTCTCACTTACCCCTATACAGGATATCGCAACGGAAAGTATCTATACCGATTATACGCACGTTTACGTGAGAATGTATATCGTAAAATCGGCAACCGTTGACAGCCTCTGGACGTACGTAAGATGTAACGCGGATACGACGAATAAACCTACTGCTGTATATAATCAATGGACGGATTATTTATTCCCGATAGAAGATTTGCAAGAGTATTCAAGTACAAACTGGATGAAATTCGTTGGTGATGCAACGGCAACTTACGGTACAACTGGTGAATTCTACGTTGCGGATATCGGGATTACGAATCAGGCAACCGTAAACGTAATAGGCGCAACGGCGGTTGGAAAATCGTTAAGCTTTACCGCTACCGATAGCAATAGCGCGAGCGTTGATTTGACGAATGCAGATATCGCAGTCGTAGCTCCCGACGGTACGAGAACGAAACTTACGGAAAACGCGTATACGCCGACGGTGGCTGGTTCGTATACCGTATCGGTTAAGACGAACGGTTATTACGGCATAATTACCTTTAACGTTGTAGAAGATGCAACGGAGTTGATTTCGTATAATAGCGAAGCAGACGTAACGAAAACGACGGTTAGCGGTACGGGTACGACGAAGACTTGGTTGTCCTCGTTTGAAGGCGAGAATGGCGTATTGTTCGTTTCGCATACAGCAGGAACGAAATGGATACAACAATTTACGTTTGCGCCAGCGCAAAGCATTGCAGAAACTTCGTCCATTTATGAAGATTATGACTACGTCGTATTAAAAATGTATATTGTAAAGGACGACGCACGGCAAATCAACAGTAGCTGGAAATATGTCTTTATGAACAGCTCTGGGACGAAGTATAGAACGTCAACGGCGGTGGAATACAATACATGGATAGAATATAAGTTTGATATTTCCTTGTTGAAGGATTATGCGACGAATTCGACTATTAAATTTGGTGGCGAAGAAGACGGTTTTGTTAGCGGTAATCAATACTGGGGCGAATTCTACGTTGCCGGTGTATATTTATCAAACTAAGTAACTCCTAAATATGCAAACTGCGTTCTTCCCTTGAAAAACAGGGAGGAGCGCAGGGTGCAAAACTTTACAAGAGGGAATATATGAAAAAGACGGAAAGAATGTTTTTGCTTACGGCAATAGCACTTTTTAGTGCGTTCGGCTTGGTTGGTTGCGAAATGACGCTTACACCAAACGACGACGGGGGAAATGTTGATACATCCAACGTCCAGCTTGCCGAATTTGATGACGTAACGGCAAGCGTACTGCTTGGCGACAAATATACGTTACCTGAAACGGTAAAAGACGAAGACGGAAAAGAATATTCCGTTTCCTACTCTATTCAAACACAATCGGGGAAATCAGTAGGAGCAATGGACGGCGTATTTTGGGTGGATAAATTTGAAAATTATTCCATTCTTTGTTCCGTTACGCTGAGTGAAACGGACGTACGCACACGCACGATTAGCTTAACAGTGCAAGATAAAGGCGCGCCGATAATTAACTTTTCAGATTTTGAAGACGGGGCGACAGGTGTAGAATATACCTTGCCTGATGTTACGGTGAGCGATAATTCAGGAGAAAATATTATTCCGAGCGCAAAACTGTATAAATTATACGGTGCGACGCGTGGGGAAGAAATGAATATAAATTCGGGGGAATTTACCCCAACCGAGAGCGGTTATTATCTTTACGAAGTAACGGCAATCGACGGAAGTGGAAACACGGCGACAGCTACGGAAGTTTTGTATTTTTACGGTGGTGTGAGGACGACTGACCTTTTAACGTTCGACGAGTCGGAATATTTAGAACTTTTAGACCTTGGTGCGAATAAGACGTCCACTTGGCTTTCCGAGTACGCTGGGGAAAGTGGTGTCGCGCAAATCAGTTATTTAGGTCAGCAATGGGAACCGCAATTCAAGTTTGCTCCTATGAAAGACGTATCGAGTGCTACGTCTACGCTTTTGACGGCGTATGACAGCGTTATTGTTCGTATGTACGTGGAGCAATCGGCGCAAGCAACGAATTACTGGAAATACGTAACGATGCGAAACGGCGCGGGTACGGATACAAAAAATACCAACGTTGCCTATAACCGTTGGGTGGATTATAAATTCCCTATTTCCGCTATTAGCGACGCACAAGAAAGCAAAGCAAAAGTTTATGGACAGGCAACGCAATTATATGAAGAAGACGGTACGACGGTGAAAAGCCATAAGGGGGTATTTTATCTTTCGGACGTGTTTGTTGCCAATGAAGTAACGGTAAACGTTTCAGGAACTTTACAATCGGGAACAACGCTTTCTATTTCTGCACAATATGCGAGCGACAACGTTGATTTATCTAATGCAGAGATTACGGTCATTACGCCCGAAGGGGTAAGTGTAAAGGCGACGAACGCGCAATATACGCCCACTTCGCGCGGAAAATATACCGTATACGTCAAAGCGGACGGATACTGGGGAACGACGGAATTTAATATAACGGGCGTAGAAAGAGCAAACGAGTTAATTTCTTTTGACTACGCAGGCGATTTATCCTACGTAGACAATAGCGCGTCCCGTGATGAGTCTTGGGTGTCGTCGTTTGCTGGAGAACAGGGTGTATTGAAAACGGAATACACGACAAGCGGAAATTGGGCAATGCAATTTAGTTTTACACCGTTGCAGGATGTTTCCGAGAACGCGTCCATTTACGACGATTATAACTACGTCGTTTTGAAAATGTATATCGTGCAGGACGAAACGTATCAAAGTAACTGGCAATACGTATTTATCAATACGTCGTCTAGCACGTATCATTCATCAACGGCGGTGCAAACGAATACTTGGGTGGAATATAAATTTGATATAGAGCTGTTAAAATATAACGCGCAAAAAATCAAATTTGGGGGCAAGGAAGTTTCCACGCCTACGGATGGTAGCGTACAAAAAGGTTGTTTTTACGTAGCGGATATTTCATTGTCGGCATAAAGGAGAAAAAAAATATGAAGTTTAGATTTTTGGGAACAGCCGCCGCGGAAGGATTTCCTGCTATATTTTGTCGCTGTAGCGCTTGCGAAACCGCACGGCGTTTACGCGGTAAGAATATTAGAACGCGTGCGCAGGTTTTAATTAATAACGATTTATTGATAGATTTTTCGTCGGATAGCTATTCTCACGCCTTGCAAAACGGATTGTGTTTAGATGAAGTGAAATATATTTTCGTTACACATTCGCATTTGGACCATTGCGCTATGGTTGATTTACAGATGCGTGGCGGTGCGTATGCGCATGAAATGAAAGAACCGCTCGTTACTGTGTTCGGTAACGAGGGGGTACAAAAACATTATGAAAGCATATATGAGGGAATGCATCCCCTAATTCGCGTTAGCTATCAGTTTCAATCTATTAAGGCGTATGAAAAGGTGCAAGCGGGGGAATATGAGATTATTCCTTTACCGGCAAGGCATATGCCTACGGAAACACCGTTTGTTTATATCATTCAATATCAAGGCAAGAAAATTTTCTATTGCTTGGATACGGGGTATCCGTTTGAAGAAGTCTTTGACTTTTTGAAACAAAGCGGTTATTGCTTTGATATGGTGGCTTTGGATTGTACGATTGTGGACAACCCTTGTAAAGAAACGGCAACGCATATGAACGGCGAGCTTTGTATTCGTACGATAGAGCGGTTGCGCGAGAACGGTAATATCAACGAAAAAACGAAATTATTCGTTACGCACTTTTCGCATAACGGTAATCCCTTACAAGAACGCTTGGAAGAGATGTTCAAACCTTATAATATAGCGGTTGCTTACGACGGGTTGGAGGTTGTGCTTTGATGACCCTTGAACAAAAAACACATGAATATATCAAAAATTCTTGGTTGAAAGCGGTCAAAAAATCTGATTGTGATAAAAATTTTATCATGCCGTATGATTATATACCGCCTTGCGTGGATAGTGCCTTTACAAACTTGTTTTACTGGGATACGTATTTTACGAATTTGGGCTTATATAACGACGATATGGCAAAGTATGCCTTTCAAAATATTGAAGATTTGAAGTTTTGTTTACGTAAATTTGGTTGTGTTCCGAATATGTGCCGTGCCAACGGTGCAATGCACGCAAGCCAACCACCGCTTTTGTTTTTAATGGTGGAAGATTATTTTAATTATTCTTTGGACATTGAATGGTTAAGGGATAGTTATGACGCGTTAAAAACGGAATACGACTTTTGGCAAACAAAACGCAAAGCCCCTAACGGCTTAAACCGTTACTGGCGCAATTACGATTGCGAAACGCTTGGGGCGGATAGCGGTTGGATACAATGGTATGCACGTCGCCACGGCGAGCATATTTTACAGCTCTCGGAAAAAGAGAAAATTCAACTGCAAACGCATAAAACCGCTGAAGGTGAAGGTGGTGAAGACCATACGCCAAGATACGGCGGTCAAGCGGGTGATATCAATCCGATTGACTTAAATGCGTATTTATACGGTTTTGAAAAAACGATGGCAAGATTTGCTATGATATTACAAAACGGTGAAAATGCTGTATGGGATAGCCGTGCAAAACAAAGAGCGACGTTAATTCAAACGTATTGCTACGACGAAAATACAGGCGTATATTTCGACTATAATTATAAGACGGGTAAGCGAACGGGTATTTATTGTAGTGCGTGTTATATACCTTTTATATTCGGAATAACGTCGGATAAAAAGGCAATTCAAAAGATAAATGAAAGACTTATACATGCGCACGGAGTAACGCCTTGTCAAGAGATGCCACCCGACGGTGATATTTATCAATGGGGGTATCCGAATACTTGGGCGCCGAATAACTGGTGGGCGTATTTAGCAAATGAGCGTGTCGGTGAGTATGGAACGGTGCGTACAATCATCAATACGTATTTGAATACAATTTCCTTGGAGTTTGAAAAGAGCGGAAAATTGTATGAAAAATATGATGCGGTGAACGGCGGAAAGGCAACAGTCAACGAATACGACGTACCGGAAATGCTCGGTTGGACTGCAGGGGTTTTCAGTCGGTTTTTCTATATAAAACAAATGGAGCAGGAAAAAGTTTAGATGGAACAAAAGATGAATAAAACAAAACTGTATTTAATTCGACATGGCGAATCTCAAGCCAACGAACGGGACGTGTTTTTAGGACATACGGATTTAGATTTAACGGCAAGGGGCAAATTGCAGGCGCAAACAACGGCGAACTATCTTAAAAATTTTGCAGTAGACAAAATTTATTCGAGTGATTTATTAAGAGCGTATCATACGGCAAAAGCGACTGCGGATTTATTACAAATACCGATAATCAAAGACGTTGGATTACGGGAAATTTACTGTGGTGCATGGGAAAATCAACCGTTTGCATTGCTCGTAGAGCAATATCCAAATAGCTATGGTTTATGGATGCACGATATTGATAATGCCTATCCTGACGACGGAGAAAGTGTGGTGGAATTGCAAAATCGCGTAATTAAAACGATAGAAAAGATAGCCAAAGAAAATATCGGTAAAACCGTTTTAATATTTTCACATGCAACGCCTATTCGTTGTTTTGTTGCGCATTGTCAAAAAATGAAGATGAAAGATATTCCTTGGGCAAGCAATGCGTCTGTAACGGAAATTGACTATGAGAATCAGTCGTTTAATCTTATTGCATATAGCAAGGATGATTTTTTGGGGGACATCATAACAGTACTCCCTGATAATACGTAAACAACCACATTTTTTATAAAAATATATTCGCTTGCAAATTTGGCGTACTAGCAATGCTCGAGTTGTTGATTGCTTTGTAAGAATATGGGTAAGAGTATGGTAGAAAGTAAAATTGTTGCGTCCGTGGAAAAAATAATGCCACATATTTGTCCTTCCATTGAAGAACGTGAAGGAAGTATGTTAAAATACGAACGGTATAATTTTCAGTTGGCGTTTTGTTATCAAGGCGAATCGCGTATGTTAATGAGTAATAAGGTACAAGTGTCGGGGACGCTTGCACCTTATTTAGAGTTGCGTGTTGTGGGACTTGTGCCTGTTACGGTGTTGCCACCGAAAATGGACGATTATTATCTTAGCGATACCGTGGGGGTATTTCCTGATTTATTAAAACCGTTTGATAAAGCGGATTTGGTTTTACCCTGTAAACAATGGCGTGGGGTTTGGGTAACCGTTTATGCGCCCGAAGGATTACCTGTTGGAACACACGAAACAACATTTACGCTCATTAGCGAGAAAGGGGAAACTCTTGCTGTTCTTAAACATAATTTAGAAATTATTGATGCGCCTTTGGTGGACGGGGGGTTGCGATTAACCAATTGGGTGCATTACGATTGCATTGCGCATACGCACGGTGTGCGACTTTTTTCGCGCGCTTTTTATAAAATTTTCAAAGAGTATTTGCGCGTATATACACAAGGTGGTTATAATATGCTAATGACCCCGTTGTTTACTCCGCCCCTCGATACAAAAATCGGTGGCGAACGCTTAACGGCACAACTTGTGCGCGTCAAAAAAACGGGAGAGCAGTATACGTTTGACTTTCAAGACTTGAAACGATTTATTCGTTTTGCGTTGAAGAATGGGATTAAATATATAGAATTTAGTCCGCTTTTCACACAATGGGGAGGCGTAGCCTGCCCTAAAATTATAGCGACCGTAGACGGCGAAGAACGGCGTATTTTTGGTTGGGAAACACCGTCGGCAAGCAAAGAATATATGCGGTTTTTAGATGCTTTTTTACCACAACTTGGTTTAGTTATCGACGAGCTTGGAATACGGGAAAGCTGTTATATGCATTTAACGGACGAACCAGGGATAGACAATATAGATGCTTATGAGCAGTGTCGAAATATGGTAAAACGGTATATTGGAAATATACCTATCATGGATGCGTTGGGCAATCCTGAATTTAAGGAACGTGGATTAGTAGATGTTCCTGTGTCAGGGATAACCTATTTTGACAAATTCGCAGGTTGCGATACGTCAAAGATGTTTGTGTATAATTGCTGTACTGCCTTTAATAATTATTATTCTAATCGTTTTATAAATATGCCCGCCCAACGCACGCGTGTATTAGGTGTGCAATTATATCAAACGGGAGTGCGTGGTTATTTACACTGGGGGTTTAATTTTTATAATTCAGCGTATTCTGTAGAACAAATATCTCCGTATTCGGATACGGATTCGCATGGAACGTTTCCTAGTGGGGATGCGTTTATCGTATATCCTGCACCCAATGGTGTGTATGGTTCGTTGCGGTACGAGATTTGTAAAGAAGGTTTTCAAGATTGTAATGCCTTGAAACTATTAGAAAACTATATTGGTAAAGACCGCGTTCATGATATGTTGGAGAAAGAAGGGGTATGCGGATATACCAAGTATCCGCGAGACGGACGTTGGCTGATAAATTTTCGAGCTAAAATAAATCAAATGATAAAGGAATATGTAGTCTATCATAAAAAGTAAAATAAAGTTTTTTTCAAAAGTTGCGCATAAAAAGGGAACGCTCGTCGCTATATAGTGAGAGGCAAAAATAACTGAATAAAAAACGAATAGTCTCACGGAGTAAAAACCGTGGGATTTTCTTATACAAAAATCAAAAGGTGAGTCTAATGCAGTAAGAAAAAACAAACGCGCGTCTTAAAAACTAAACGGAAAGGCTATGGGAACTGTTGCAAGGTAGAACAAAATAATTATACAAAAGAGCAAAAGAAAACTTACGGTTTTCAAGTCATA
>JAFVOG010000016.1 GCA_017505945.1 Clostridia bacterium | reverse complement strand
ATTGTTTTTGCGTGGCGTTCGGCTATGCGATACATAAAACGACGCAAAAGCGTTATCATAAGCGACGGTTTACATTTTTCATGAATCGCTTCTTGAATATGCGTAACGCTTATCGTATAAAGGTTTGTACCGCAAGTATATTCCGACAAAATGGTCGCCAAATCTTGCACCTTTTCTTGCGCTTGCATATTCGTGTACGGATAACTATGGAAATGCAAGCAATCTACGGTCATACCGCGTTTCGCCATCATATACCCAGCCACAGGGCTGTCAATCCCCCCCGAAAGGAGCAATAATCCCTTGCCTGCCGTTCCCACGGGCATACCGTTAGCCCCTTCGATAAATTCACCAAAAACGAGTGCTATTCCGTGTTCGCGAATATCTACGTGAACGGTAAACGACGGGTTGTGCACGTCCACTTTTAACGCACCTTTATATGCGTCCAACATTCTTGCACCCAACGTTTTGCTGATTTCCACGGACGTTAACGGGTATTTTTTATCCCCACGGTGCGACTCCACCTTAAACGTCCCGCTTTCCTTTGCCACAAGCTTTGATGCTTCTAAAAGGGAATCCATATCCGTTGCCGTTTCATACGCTAAGCTAATAGAGTGTGCGCCAAAAACTTTTTTTAGTTTATCAATTACAAGTTCAACGTCTTCGTCTGCAAAATTTTCTACGATATATCTACCACTTTGTTTTACAAGCTCGCAGTCGAACGGCTTAATCGCTCTACGCAAATTGTTTTCAAACGCACGCTCGAAAAATCCTTTATTCTTTCCTTTTAACCACATTTCCGCATAGCGGAGCATAATTACTTTTTTCATATTTATCCTATTTCATACGGCGGGCAAGCTCCCGTCCCACTTCGTTTA
Organism: Clostridia bacterium; assembly: GCA_017505945.1. Classification (GTDB taxonomy): domain Bacteria; phylum Bacillota; class Clostridia; order Christensenellales; family Borkfalkiaceae; genus Scatosoma. The sequence continues at coordinate 2,939 of JAFVOG010000016.1, read as the reverse complement.
ATATTGTTATCGCGCCTTGAATATCGTTTTTCGTCGTTTCGGGAGAAAAGCTTAATCGCAAAACTCCGTCCGCAGTTTTTTCATCAAATCCGCAAGCGAGCACCACTTTACTATACCGCGTTTTTGCGTTAGACGAGCAAGCCGAACCCGTACCCACAATTAGTCCTTTGTCATTTGCCATATGCAACAACACTTCACCGCGAAGTCCTTTTGCCGATACAAGCAATATGTACGGCGTTCCGTCTTCCGTAGAAAGACGAACGTAAACGTCTTTATCCAACCCGTTCCAAAGCGTTTCACGCATACCACGTACGCGTTCAAAGTCTTCTTTCAAACAAGAAAATTTCTTTTCCGCAGAATAAGCAAAGTGCATAATACCAAAGGTATTTTCCGTTCCGCTACGCCTACCCGACTCTTGTCCACCCCCCATAACCAAGGGGGAAATAACAAGAGATTTTCGTTTAATAAGAGCGCCTACCCCTTTCAATCCGCCTATTTTATGCGCGCTAATCGAATATAAATCCACGTCTTTGGAAAGCCTATACGGAATTTTTCCGTATGCCTGCACGCCGTCGCTGTGGAAAATAACACGCGGATTTTTTGCCTTTACACGCCTTGCTATAGCGTTTATATCGTTGATTGCACCGATTTCGTTATTGACGTGCATCACGGAAACAAACGTCGTTTTATCGTCGATAAGCGACAGTAATTTTTCCACGTCAACCCTGCCGTCCGCAAGTAGCGGTGTAATGCGCGGTTCGACGTTGCCCTTATTTTTCAGTTCGTGAAAGCAAGCGGATATAGCGGAGTGTTCCCCAGCCGTGGTGACGGCGTTGCCACGTTTTGCAAACGAAAATACCGCGTGATTGTCCGCCTCCGTGCCACACGACGTAAATATGCACTCAAACCAAGTCTCGTCCGCCACTTTGGAAAGCAAAACGGAGCGTGCTTTTTTAAGCTCGCTCTGTAATTGCCTGCCCTCGTCGTATAACGCCGAAGGATTATGGAATTGTTCGGTGATAAACCGTTCTGCGCGACGAAACGCGTCTATGCAAGGTTTCGTCGTGGCAGCGTTGTCTAAATAAATCATACCGTCGTTTTCTTTTGTTTCTTTTCTTGCATAACGTAATCGCTTTCCAAAACGCTACGGCGCGTAAACTTCAAAAGTTGCATTAAAAGCTGTTCGCGACATTCTAAAAGAAACAAGTATTTCATTTGATTACCGCCTACAAGCAAATACATAAAGAATTTTCCTTCCATCGGCTCGTAGTTGGACGTACAAATAATTTCTTTAGTGTTAGGCGCAGAACGCAAGCGTTCGTACGAAGGATTATCCGCGTCTCCCATTTGTAAGATTTCGTCGCAGTGAATAACATCTACTCTTTTGCGTTTATTGACGTTAAAGACTTTGATAATCCGTAATTCCCCCGAAACAAACGTATAGTCATAACTTACGTTAATACGCTTTTTTATACGGGAAAGGATAAACCAAAACAACAGGAAAACTGCACCATTACCCCCAAAGAATATCGTCAATCCCAACGATTCTTTAACGTTTTTCACGGGGAACAACATAATCGCAAGAAAGAAGAAAAATATGGCAAGAGTCATAAAAAATATCGTACCGACGTTTAACACTTTATAGCGTTTCTCATTTTTCGCCGAGTTCGCATTTATCGCGCTTTCTTCATAAAAAACGTCCATTATTGCTCCTTTTTGGTCTTAAATTTCAAACGTACCTTCAAATACCGTCTTGACGTTCCCCATCAATTCAATTTCACCGTTGCTATGGTAATTTACCGTCAAATCGCCACCGCGTACCTTAACGGTAACGTTGGTATCCATTTCGCAGTAACCACCAAGCACAGCCGCAACAACCGCCGCGCAAGCACCCGTACCGCAAGCCCACGTTTCACCGCTACCACGTTCCCAAACGCGCATTTTTAAGGTAACTTTATTGACCACGCGGATAAATTCGGTATTTATCCCTTCAGGGAAGTACGGCGAGCTTTCAAGTTCCGCACCGATTTCTTCTACGTTTACTGCATCCACTTTATCCGTGAAAATAACGCAATGGGGATTCCCTACGTTCACAAGCGTAACCCCGTATTCTTTTCCCTTAATTTCAAGTGGTTTGTTTACGATTTGCTGTTCGTCCCAAACGCAAGGGATATTTTTACCGGCAAGTTCTACTTTACCTAAATTAACGCTTGCGGAGTTGGCTTGTCCTGCGAACGAATACACTTTAACCGCGCAAACGCCTCTACCCGTTTCTAACGTCATATCCGTTTTACGAACAATACCCTTTTCAAAAAGATATTTCGCCACACAACGAATGGCGTTACCGCCTTGCGGTGCTTCAATACCATTTTTATTGAATACGCGTACTTTTGCGTCAGCCACGTCCGAGTTTTCAATCAGTACTACCCCGTCGCCACCGATACCATAGTGCGGTTGCACGTAGCTTACCGTAATTGATTCGGGACAGGTAATTTTTCCGTCGCGGTTATCAAAGATAATATAGTCGTTTCCGCACGATTGCATTTTGGTAAAGTCAAGCTTTAACTTCTCGTCGCGGAGTGCGTTGATATCCACAAGTTCGGTGTTATCTTCAGTAAATCTACTTGCAATAATATCTGCAAGCGCGTTTGCCGTATCCAACGCCGTCAAAACGGTAATCCCAAGCAGGATTGCGTGGTGATGCAACTTAATAAAGTCGTTAATCGATTCCATATCCGTTTTACCGGTATAGACAATATAATCGATTTTACCTTCATCCATCAATTGAATTACTCTATCCGTTGCGGAAAGGCGTTCTACCACCGAGCAATCAATCCCCAAGTCGTTAATTACTTTTGCCGTACCCTTCGTTGCATACATCGTACAGCCCAAGTCCCCGAACTTCTTCGCAATCGTAAGAAGGTCAAGTTTGTCTTGGT
>JAFVOG010000015.1 GCA_017505945.1 Clostridia bacterium | reverse complement strand
GCCGAGAAAATAGAGGTATAAGGGACACGGGTAAAATACATAAGACGGCAAGGCAAAGCGAACGGATAAGCGCGTGATTTTGCAATGCGCTACGGAATAAGTCGGGGCATTTTTTGGAGAGTAAAATCAAATTGCACGTGGCGTTTACGACAAAGCTTGCGCCCAACCCCACGACGTAGGCGTACACGCCGATAAAGCGCGGTAAAAACAGTACGCAAAGGAGCATGGAGGCGGCGGAAACGAAATAAAAGGAAAACGTCTGCTTTTCAAATCCCAGCGAATTGAGTATGCCCGTCGTAATCATCGTAAGAGACATTGGGATTAGAATAGGGCTACCTTTACGGATACACTCGCCGGCGAGTGCGTTGGAAAAGGCAAGCGCACCCAGTTCGTTGCCGAGTACGTAGAAAAAGGGGGTTAAAAAGCACGCGACGAAAAACGCAATAGAAATACCGCGTATGATATTTTGATACAGGCGGTTGGTGTTTTTGCGGTAAAAATCTTCTGAAAGCTCGGGAACTAACACAAGCGAAAGCGAACCGATAACGGTGGACGGAATAAAGAGAACGGGCATTGCCATACCCGATACCGCGCCGAACAGTTGGAGCGCGCGCGATTTTTCTACTCCGCACCGTACGAGCATAGCAGGGAGTAACACCGCTACGGCGGAATTGACGAGCGAACCCCCTGCACGGACGGACGTGATGGGCAGGGTTGAGCTAAATAGCGGTTTTAGCATAGGTTTGGGCGGTGCAAGCCTACCCCCTTTGCCCAAGAAACACAAGACGGAGAGTGTAAAGGAAACGAGATAGGAAATTACCACCGCCCAACCTGCAAGGTTTGCGCCCCGTTCAAACGAAGATACGTTTTGAAGAAGTAAAATACCTGCGATAACCATAACGATTTCTTCCACCATTTCCAAAACGGCAGGCAGTAGAAAATTTTTGTTTCCCCAAAAGCTACCGCGGATAACGGCAAATACGGACGAAAACACCAAGCCGAGCATAAGGATACGGAAAACGGGCAAACACCGTTCGTCCGCAAATAAAAAGGAAACGGCGTTTGGAAACGCCACCAAAAATAGTGCGACGGGCAACGTTAAAATCAAGGATAAAAGCAAACCTGCGGTGACGCTCTTTTTCTCGTTTATAGGGGAATTTTCCGCTTTGCTTTTGGAAATAAAACGGGAAACGGTAATGGGGATACCGCCCGTACCTATCGTTAGAAAGACGGAGAATAGAGAAAGGGCGACTTGATACAGCCCCATACCTTCCGCACCGATAAGACGGGCAAGCGCGACGCGGTATAAAAAGCCCAAGCCCCGTTCGGCAACGGAGAGCGCGGTGACGAAAGACGCTGTGGCGAGGAGCGTGGTTTTGGTTTTACGTACGGGTGTGTTGTTCATACTGTTATTGTACGAGCTATGCACCGCGATTTATGACAGAAGAAAGGCACATATTGGCCCGTATTCTTGCATATAGTATGGTATGTTACGTATATCCGTTCCAAAATATTATAGGGTAAAGTGCGGTCAAACGTTACGCGATATCAGTATGGCGTTTGGGGTGGCGGTGGGGGTGTTAATCCGTGAGAACGGACTGCAAGACGAACCGCAAGAAGGCACGCTATTGTATATTCCCGAAATGCGCGGTAACAGGTATTTGGCGCAAGCGGGGGATAACAAAACTCTGCTTTGTGGTAGCGAAGAACAATTTTTTCAAAAGAACGGCACGCATATTTTATATCCTGGAATGTGCGTAATTTTATAACCGTTTGGCACGAAAATACCGCGCATAGCATAATATAGTACTAAGTAACGATAACCAAACGTTGATATGAAAACGCTCGCGTCGAAACAGGCGGACGTTTTTGTAAAACGACTTGAAAACAGGAGGTAACAATGTCCTTTTATTCTAATTTTCATTCGGATAAATGCCCCGGTGCTATTACGGGCAATCCCTTAAACGGTTTGGTGGAAAAGGTGTGTATCCAAGCGGAAAAGATTTTCGACGCAGGCATTAAGCAAACGCAACTTGAAAACTACGCTTTGACGCTTACCGATATTTCCATTGAAAATCCTACATATCCTTTGACGTTCGTCAGCGCGCGTTCGACGAGTGCGCAAGCGACGGTAACCAACCTTACGGTAGAACGCCAAGCGGATAAACCTTGCGCGCGTGTGCAAGCTACTGTGTCCGTACCGTTGGAAGTTCTGTTCACCGACGCTAACGGCGTAGACGGCAGTGCAACGGCAACCGTTTCGATTAACCAAGACGTGCTTTTGTACGTACCTGCCCCGTCCATTATTCCGTTTACGGTGCAAGCCGTAGTGAGCGCGGTTGCGCCCGACGGTACGTTTGACGCCACGACGCAGGGCTTTAACGTTTCCCTTTGTGTAACGGTAATTTTGAAGATTGCTATGCCCGTGGAATTGCTGATTCCGTCCTACGGATATTGCGTAATTCCGCCTGCGCAAGACTATTCGCAAGAAGTGTGCGCAGGGTTCTTCGAATTGCCGTTGTATCCCCAAACGCGTCCTTGTGCTTGTAAAGGCTAAGCGTTTGTTAACGCATGATTTCCGCCGAGAGAAGGGAAACCTGCTCTCGGCGTTTTTTTGCGATTATTTTTATAAAATAACCCTTGCTTTTTTTAGGGGGGTATGGTATAATTTCCCTATGAGAGTTTTTGCAATTAGCGATTTGCACCTTTCTTCTATGGAGAACAAGCCGATGGACGTGTTCGGCGGAAACTGGGAGGGGCATTTCGATAAAATTAAAAAGGACTGGAACGAAAAAGTTTCGGCGGAAGATATCGTGCTCGTGTGCGGGGATATCAGTTGGGCAATGAAGTTGGAAAACGCCTTGCCCGATTTGCAAGAAATTGCTAAACTGCCCGGGCAAAAGGTGTTTATCCGTGGAAATCACGATTACTGGTGGAACGGGATAGGAAAACTCCGTGCCGCCGCCCCTGACGAAACGTTCCATTTCCTGCAAACGGGTGCGGTAAAGATAGGGAAATTCGTCTTTATCGGCTCGCGTGGGTGGAGCTGTCCGGGTTCGCCCGATTTTACCGAGCAGGACGAAAAGCTATATCTTCGGGAAGCGGAGCGTTTTAAGCTTGCGTTTTCAGAGGCGGACAAGCTTGCACAAGACGGAGATAAAAAGATTGCGCTTATTCATTTCCCGCCGTTTACACTGAAAAACGAAGATACGCTGTTTACCAAGCTGTTTGAAGAAAACGGCGTGGAAAAGGTGGTATTCGGACATATCCACGGCGCGACGTATTTTCCCTTGAAAAGCCAAAAGGACGGCGTAGAATACGTATTGTCGTCCTGCGATAAGTTGGCGTTTCGTCTGGTGGAAATTTACGGATAATTATTTTCTAAGAAAATAAATTGTTAAAAAAACACGTTTATCCCCTTTACAAGCGGATAAAAAGGTGCTATAATAATAGCCGATACAACGAAACACACGAAAACCTTCAAATCTTGGGCAAGTTTCGTTCCCAAGATTTTTTTCTAAGTATGGATAAAGGAGTAGAAGTATGCTCAAAAGAAAAGATTTAATAGGGCTAATCGACGTCAATGCCGAAGAACTTACGGAAATTCTCGACACCGCCGCCGATATGAAACGGCACTTGCGCGACGGGGACAAGCAACTCCCGTATTTGCGTGGCAAGACGGTTACGATTCTCTTTTATGAGAACAGTACGCGTACGAGAACGAGTTTTGAGTTGGCGTCCAAATATTTGGGTGCGACGGTAATTAACATTGCCGCAGGCTCGTCGTCGGTGGCTAAGGGGGAAACGCTTGTCGATACGGGTAAGACGTTAGACGCACAGCTCAACGACTTTTTGATTATGCGCCATCCCATGGGCGGTGCGCCTTATCTTTTGGCGAAAGTAGCAAAGGCAGGCGTGTTAAACGCAGGCGACGGAATGAACGAACACCCCACCCAAGCCCTTTTGGATATGTTGACGATGCGTGAACATTTCGGACGCTTAGAAGGCTTGAAAGTGGCTATCGTGGGGGATATCAAACACTCGCGCGTGGCAAAATCCAACTTATTCGGGCTGACCACGATGGGTGCGGAAGTGCGTATGTTCGCTCCCGAAACGCTCATTCCTAAGGGAATAGACAAGCTGGGTGCAAAGCTTTGCTCGTCCAAGCAAGAAGCACTGGACGGCGCGGACGTCGTAATGGGGCTTAGAATTCAGTTGGAACGTCAGCAGGCAGGCAACTTCCCGTCCCTGAACGAATACGCGGAATTTTACGGGGTGGACGGCAAGTCTTTGCAATATGCAAACCCCAACGCGATTATTATGCACCCCGGTCCTGTAAATCGTGGTGTGGAATTGACGGGGAAGGAGATTGACCACGAAAAGAGCCGTATTGAAGAACAGGTATTTTCGGGGATTGCCGTACGTATGGCGGTGTTGAAACTTTTGAACGATTATAGAAATCATCAGGCGTGAGCAAAGGAGAATTAGGATATGATTATTAGAAACGGAAACGTCGTTTTAGAAAACGAAGTAGTAAAAAAGGATATTCTCGTAAAAGACGGTAAAATCGTGGAAATTGCAGATACAATTCCTGCGGACGGTAGCCAAGAAATCGACGCAAGTGGAAAACACGTATTCCCTGGACTTATCGATATGCACGTGCATTTGCGCGACCCTGGCTACGAATATAAGGAAGATATCGAAAGCGGGTCAAAGGCGGCGGTGAAAGGCGGATTTACGCAAATTTGCTGTATGCCCAACACCAACCCGATTATGGACAATAAAGTTGTGGTAAGCTACGTAAAACACAAGGCGCAAGAAGTAGGGCTTTGCAAAGTGCATCCCATCGGCGCAATTACCAAGGGGGAAAAGGGCGAACAGCTTGCCCAAATCGGCGAAATGAAAAAGGCGGGGGCGGTTGCCATTTCCGACGACGGCGTAAGCGTAAGCAGTTCCCGTTTGATGCGCCTTGCTATGGAATATGCAAGCGGTTTCGGTGTGAAATGCTTGTGCCACTGCGAAGATAAAGAGCTTGTGGACGGCGGTGTGGTAAACGAAGGCTTGTCTTCGACGATTGCAGGGTTGAAAGGTATTCCCAGAGCAGCGGAAGATATTATGATTGCAAGGGATATTGCCTTGGCGGAAAGCTTGGACGTACCCGTGCATATTTGCCACGTATCCACGCACAGCGGTGTGCGCTTAATCCGCGACGCGAAAAAAGCAGGCGTTAAGGTAACGGCGGAAACTTGTCCGCACTACTATGCGGTAACGGACGAAGTCATTACGGGCTTTGATACGAATACCAAAGTCAATCCCCCTATTCGAGAAGAAGTGGACAAGCTTGCCATTTTGGAAGGCTTGAAAGACGGCACGCTCGACTGTATCGTAACCGACCACGCACCTCACCATATCAACGATAAAAACGTGGAATATAACTTGGCTGCGTTTGGTATTAGCGGTATTGAAACTTCGTTTGGGTTTGCCATTACCTATCTTTATAAGACGGGTGAGCTGACGCTTTCTCAAATTGCGGATAAGATGTCCAAAGCTCCTGCGAAAATTTTGGGCTTGGACGGCGGTGCAATTACCGTGGGTGGCGTTGCCGATTTGATGATTGCGGATTTGGATAAAACGTTCGTTATCGACCCCCAAAAGTTTGTCAGCAAGGGCAAGAATAACCCGTTCGGCGGATATGAACTCAGCGGTGTCGTCGAATACACGATTGTCGATGGCGAAATTAAATACCAAGCGTAAAACACAAGGAGAACGAATATGATTACGGATAGACTGATTGAAGGCATTATCGGTATGCAAAACCCCACCTGCGTAGGGTTGGACACGTTGTTCGATTATTTGCCCGACGAAATGAAAGCAGGCGTTACCACGTTTGAAGGGGTGGCGGAACGCGTGTTTGAATTTAATAAAAAAATCATTGATAACGTGTACGATATCGTACCGTCCGTCAAGGTGCAAATTGCGTACTACGAAATGTACGGCGTGGCAGGTATGAGGGCGTACGAAGAAACGCTGAAATACGCGTCGGAAAAGGGGCTTGTCGTTATTGCGGACGCAAAGCGTAACGATATCGGTTCTACCGCGTCGTGCTATGCTAAAACGTTCCTTGGCGAAACGCAAGTCAACGATAAGGCGTTTAAGCCGTTCCCCAGCGACTACGTTACGGTAAACGGGTATTTGGGTACGGACGGGATTGCTCCGTTCGTAGAAGAGTGCCAAAAACACGACAAGGGTATTTTCGTACTCGTAAAGACGTCCAACCCTTCGGGTGCGGAAGTGCAAAACTTGG
>JAFVOG010000146.1 GCA_017505945.1 Clostridia bacterium | reverse complement strand
GGAAAAGTTTCGTATAATCGTTTCCCTGCTCTATTTCAGTATACGCAAGTTTTGTAGGACGAATCCCCGTCAACGCGCCCCAGGGCATTGTTATTCCGTATTTTTTGCTTAAAATTTCGTATAAACGGAGCTTAGCAAAACGGCGTTCTAAACGTTTATACGTCAGTTCGTCCTGTACCTGTCCTATATCTTCAAAGGCATACCGTTCCCCATCGATACAAAACGTATTATAAAACATACCCCCTTCAAACGAGAAGGTGTGTTCGATAGTTTCGGGACGGGTTTTGAACAGCCGTACCGCATCTAAAATTTCGTTTTCTAAAAAAGCGCAGTTGGTTTTTAACATAATTTTACATAAACGGATTGGTCCGCCGTTCCGTGTCCAAAGTGGTGTTCTCTTCGTGTCCGGGGTACACGGGCATATCGCCGTCCAGATTTTTTAATCTTGCCAAACTTTGCGACATTTGCGCTCCGCTTCCCGTAGGAAAATCCGTCCTGCCCATACTGCCCGCAAACAGGGTATCGCCCGTAAATAAATGCCGATTCCCCGCATCGTCCTCGACAAGAAAACAACAACTGCCCGCCGTATGACCAGGGGTAAGAATTGCCGTTACTTTTATCCCGCACAAAATTTTCGTTTCCAAATCGTAAAACGTATCGTCTACGCGGTATGCGCTTCTCGGTGCGCCAAACGCGTCGAACAAATCCGCGCCCGTACCCACAAGCGTTTTTTCCGTAGCCGAACACAGCACTTTTGCACCTGCGTTTTGCAACGCGCCCGCGCCCTCGACGTGGTCGAAATGGCAATGCGTTAAAAGGACGTATTTCGGAACGAGCCCCAATTTTATCAATTCACTTTCCACGCGTTTTTGCGCAGGGTCTATCCCGATAGCCTCTTTTCCATCGTTCGTTATCACATAGCAGTTGGAGGCAAAACCTCGGGGATAAATTTTGATGATTTGCATAGAGTATTCCTTACGACAACGAAGTGATACGGTGCACTTCGTAAATGCGGTTGTCTGCCTGTAATTTCTTGATTAACAAATCCACTTCTTTACTATCCGCAATAGAGATAGATGCATCGATAACCGCGCAATGGTTTTTATCCAATCTACCGTTGATGGCGGTAATGGACAAATCCAAATCCGCAACTACTTGCGAAATGACGGCAATTGCCGAACCGTGGTCGGACGCGTGCAGGGAGATATTGACATTGTAACGTTTCTTTGCCCCCGCTTCCAACATCCACTCGGCAGGAAGCAAGCGCTCCTTTTCCACATTGCGCATATTGGGGCAGTCAGCCCGATGCACAACCGTGCCTCTACCGCGTGTAGTAAACCCGATAATCTCGTCGCCAGGTACAGGCGTACAGCAACCTGCAATACGCACCAGCATACCCGATTGACCGTTGATAAGAATACCGCCACCGTTGCCACCGCCAACCTTTCCGCCCGTGCGGATTTCCAACGGTTGCGGGGTTGCCTTGCGATAGAAATCTATCAGCTTGAATAATACTTGATTAACGGATACCGAACCGTAGCCCACTGAGGCGTACATTTCTTCCAATTCGTTAAACGAGAAGCGTTCGGAAATGCGTTTGAAACTTTCGTCGGTAAGCAAATCGGACAGCGCGTAACCGCGTTTTTTCGCCTCTTCTTCCAATTTTGCTTGACCCAAGCGCACGTTTTCTTCCTTGCGTTCGTTTTTGAAGAAGGATTTAATTTTTGCTTTTGCGCTGGGGGATTTGACAAACTTTAACCAATCTCTTGACGGCCCTTTGGAGTTAGGAGAGGTAATAACCTCCACCACGTCGCCGTTTTGCAAAACCGTCATCAAGGGCACGATTTTCGAAATGACGCGCGCACCTGTGCAGTG
>JAFVOG010000145.1 GCA_017505945.1 Clostridia bacterium | reverse complement strand
TCTTAAGCCGGCTGGGCAGCACCGCCAGGCCCATGACTTCGATGAGACCGATGTTTTCCTTCTTGATGTGGTGCTTGTCGGCATGGGGATGGAAGACACCCAGGGGATGCTCGGGGGTACTCGTCTTTTATTCTTCCAAATAAAAAACTTTTTTGACTAATTTTGCTATGCAGTTGTTAATCTTCTTCTCTCCCAAACAACAGTTTGGGCACGTCGAAAAACGCTTTCGTCTAATCGACAGCTTAAACATAATACCATTTACAAAAAAGATTGTCAAGCATTTTTTTCACAGTTTTATAATTTTTTTTGCATTTTTTAGATTTTTTACAAAAACACGCCTTTTTATACTTTTTCAGCGGAAAACCCTGTATTTTTTGGAAAAATTCCCTATATTATATATAATATGTCGCACATGCGTAACGGCGGCAAATATAAAAACGCATTGACAAGCAAAATACCACTTGAAAATCATTCCACCCTGCGTTGGTGGTACACTTTTCAATAAATAACGCCCACCCAAACGGATAGGCGTTTTATTTTTTAACCATCTTACAATTGTTTTTTATTGAAAATAGGTACACTTATCACAAAGCAAGCCACCGTTGTAATTACCGTTATCACCAACGCCGACGTATAAAAAGCAACGCTTTCCAAACCGTAAATTAACGAATTGCCATCCATCAACAAGGTGGGCAAGTACGGATTCACGGTAGGAATCAACCCCAACAACGATAAGCCCAACACCACTCCGCCACAACCGAGCAATACGCCTGTATTGGTAGCAGACAGCGTAGAGAACAACACCGTCAAGGCAATTATCCACACCCCGAACAGCCACCAACAAAGTGTGGAAAAGCCCAAATTTTGCACCACGCCGTTATCCCAAAAATACGCATTGTACGCATACGTGATACCAAAACACAGCCAATAGCCAACACTCCAAAGTAACACAAGCATCAATGCTTTGCTTATCACCACTTTATACCGTTGCAAGCCCTTTGTCAACGCCAAAACCAACGTACCCGATTGATATTCTTTGGCGAAAATACCGCCTTGCAAAATAACAAACACGATAAGCGCCATAGGGATATTTTTGAAAAATTGCACCCACGAATCCATTGCAGTAACGGTTATTTGCGACACGTTAATTCCACTTTGCGCAAACGACTCGCTAAACAGTTCCATAAGCCACGGGGTCAATTTTGCCACGGCGGGGTTCATAATGCCAAACGCCGCAAACAACAACCCTAACACAAACAATTTTCCCGTACGTACCTGGTACGTCCATTCTTTTTTCATAAAGGCAAGCCAAGTTCTCATTTCTCCGCCACCCCCATAAACAAAGTTTCCAAGCTGGGTTCTACCTGTTCCCATTTCACAAGCGCAACGTCTTCGTTTGCCACGAAACGCAACACTTCCTTTGCCGAATACGTTTTTTCCGTAAACGTAAGCTGATTGTTTGCGCCACCTTGCATACAAGGAAACGCCGCCAAGACTTTGCGTGCGCCGTCCTCGTCTTGCGTTTGCAAACGGTATTCTTCGTTGCGGTATTTGGCTTTTATATCTTCTATCTTGCCTTGTTCGATAATTTTACCGCCATCCAAAAACGCCACGTCGCTGCAAATACGTTCCACGTCCGTAAGGATATGCGTGGAAAACAGTACGGTGGTTTGTTCTCGTACCGCCGATAAAATATCCAAAATTTCCTTTCTTCCCACTGGGTCAAGTGCGGAAGTCGGCTCGTCACAAATCAACAATGTGGGTTTATGCAACAAAGCGGCGGCTATACCCAAACGCTGTTTCATCCCCCTAGAATACCCTTGTATGCGGTGCTTTTCATCGCTAAGCCCCACCATTTGCAACAGTTCTTGGCTACGAGTCTGCAATTCCGTCTTATCCATACCCGTAATTTCGCCGCAAAAACGGAGATATTCGGTAGCGGTCATAAACGGATAAAATTGCGGCACGTCGGGCAAGTATCCAATATGGCGGTTGGTTGCCGTTTGCCCGTACACTACTTTTTCGCCGTCCACGAACAGTTCGCCGCTATCCGCTTGCAACAAGCCCAACACCGTTTTCATTGTCGTCGTTTTCCCCGACCCGTTTTTACCGATAAAACCAAATACGCTGCCCTTGGGTACGGACAAATTGACGCCGCACAGCACTTGTTTATCGCCAAAATTTTTATGCAGTTGGACGATACGCAGCATTTCCATTATTCGTCTCCTTTCCCCAATACAAAATATAAAATAGGTCCAACAAAATTCATAAACACAATGGTAAGTACCAACCACAGCGTTCTATTTCCACGTTTGTACGTCGTATGCGTTAAAATATGATACAACGCATAGCCAAACAACGCAAATTGTACGATAACAAGCGGAATTAAAAAAGGTAAATATTCTACCAATTCTTTCATAACAACACTCTCCTTTGTGAATATTATAACAAAAATATTCCATCTTTTGCCCCCACGGGACGTAGAGTTTTCTATATTTTTTATAAATAAACGCCCCGTTGAAACTTAGCACAACGGGACATTTCTTTTTTATTTACAACCGCTACAAGTTTTACAGTTGCCCGAACATTTTTTGGTGGGTTTACCCGTAGCGGATAACATTTCGCCTGAATAATCCCTTGTCGTACTCCCACCGCAATCGGGGCATTTCACTTCGTCCAAATACGATTTTACCAGTTCGTCAAAGCGTTTTCCGCAAGCCGTGCATTTGTATTGTAAAAAGGGCATATCCGTTTACCGTCCTACGTTCGTTGTTCCTATTATACCCTTTCCCCATTCCAAACGCAAGCGTTTTTGTTACAAAATTACTTTGCCTTGCAAAAATCCGTCGAAAAAGCCTTGCACGTCCGCACCGTGATTTTCCAAAGCACCGATAAGTTCCGCCTCGCCCGTAAGCACAAACGCATACTGCGTGCAATACCGTTTCAGCCCCGCAAACAGCCGTTTCTCCCCTATACTCTTTTGCAACGTATCTAACATTACCACGGCTTTATTCACGCTAATACAACGGTATTCGTAGGCGTTGACGTACTCGGAAAGCGGTTTGGTCATTTTCGTATCCGTCCTATCCAAAACACTACCGTACACGTCGTAATACGAACGGTATTCCCGTAAGCATTTCATAACTTCTTTTTCCTTTTCCACACCGTATCCGCTTTTCTCTTCGAAAAAGGTTAACGCAACGTATTCCGCTATGCCGTCGCTTTGCCAAGCGTTATGCACTAAGTCTATCCCTACGATTTCCCCAAACCATTGTTTGACCACTTGTTTGACAATCGCGCGCGTGCGTTCGCGTTCCGTCAAATGTTCCGCCACCGTACAAAACGCGGTATATCCGTACACGTCCCCTGCCTGCGTCGTTTGCAATAACGTAAACGTAGGGTACGGGTACGCGCCGAACTTGCTTTGGCAATAGGCAAACACTTCCTTTACCGTTTCCAAAGTCCGTTCCGCATTGTCATCCTTGGTATAGGCGTACGTAAGCTGACAATCCCCTACGCGCGTTTGTAGCGTTTGCCTATCCGTATAAAGTGACAGTCCGAAATTGCGGATACTATCCCCCGTCAACAAATACACCGTCTTGCTTTCCAGCGTTTGTAAAATTTGTACTTCGCACGAAGATACGGGTACGTATTCTTTGGGGAGCGTTAGGGACAGTTTATACTCCGCACTGTCCAAAACGTACGGCTCGCCTATGCTGGACGGCGTAACTTGGACGAACGCACCGCCGTACACTCCGCAAAGCACGGGAAAAAACCGACTGAGCGCAACCGCGTCTTGCCCCACCCCGAAACGGTGATTGATTTTTGGGAGCGTAACCGTAAAACCCAAGTCCAACACGACGCTTTCGCCAGGATAGAGCGACTGCGTGAGCGTTGCCGTTAAAATATTTTCGTCTTCTCCCGTGATTTGCCACCCCTTAGCACCGCTAACCGACGTAACCGTAATACCGCCGTGGCTTTTCCCGTCGTAATACGCCGTCTTTTCTTCGGTGGAATACACCGCCGAATACAACGCGTTTTCACGATACGCGTTGGGGTATAACTGAAATTCAAGCGCGGAAAGTTCGTTTTCCGTGGGGTTTTCAAACGTGAGTTTTACCACCCCCGTCACCGTTTGGTGCGCAGGGTCGTATTCCGCCGTAATTTCATACCTACTGCGGTTTGCTTGTCCGCGTACGCAAGCGCAAAACAAAGGCATACACACAATCGCAAATACCGCCGTCAAACAAAGCTGAAACCATTTTTTCATAACTTTCCCCCTGTCACTATACCTATGCGAAAAACACGGGGAATATGCATTATAAAATGCACCTTTACTTTGTAAAAATTATTGCAATCTTGGAAAAAGTGTGCTATACTAAATATGCCAAACCAACTGAATATATATGCAAGGGCTATTTTTCTTTCTAAAATAGTTATATTCTTCTTGCGTTATATCCATAATGGATTTGATAAAAATGCAAATTCCTTACTGGATATAGCGTAGCTTTGCTCTTGCTGTTTCGGTTGGTTTGGCGACTAACGGAGTTTGCGTTTTTTGTGCGTTTACTTCGGTAAGCGCACTTTTTTGTAATATTTGGAGGTTGTTATGAAAAATAAATTTCTCAAATGGTTAGCACTCGCTTTTACTTGCGCAAGCCTTTCCGCGTTCGCTACGGCGTGTAACGGAGGCAGTTTTGGCAATTCTTCCAGCCAGTCGTCGTTGGAAAGTAGTAGTATATAAGATAGCACTTCGGGCGATTCCAACAGCGATTCGTCTTTGGAAAGTGACAGTAGCGTAGAAGACAGCACTTCGGGCGATTCCAACAGCGATTCGTCTTTGGAAAGTGACGGTGGCGTAGAAGACGATTCGACGAACAGCACGGATAGTTCCGCCGAGCCTGTGGAAACTGGTTTAACGTTTAAGACGCTTACCGTAAACGGAACGGACGCTTACGGTAAATTTTCAAATGCCACGGAAGAATTTTCTTTTGACAACGAAATACAAACGTCGGGCAATTCTTCCTACGTGGTATCCAACGATAAATACGGTTCGCAAACGTACTTAATTAACGTCGTACCCTTAAACTGCGGTGAAAACGTATATTATATATTTGAAAAAAGCGGAACAACCGTACTAAACAGATTTACGATAACTTTATACCGTCGCTCTATGTGCACGGTAACGTTTAACACGCAATGTTCTACCACTATACCTAGTCAAACGGTAGAAGAAGACAGTTTTGCCGTTATGCCCGAGACCGAGTTGGAAACAAGGATAGGCGCAACCTTCAACGGTTGGAATTACGATTTTGCTACGCCTATCACAAAAAACACCAAAATACAGGCAAATTGGCTTATAGCTACGGAAATGTCCAATTTCTATTTTACCTCTACCTCTACCACTTGTCATATTTTTTATATACTAAATAAGAATGTAACACAAATTACCGTCCCCGATTACGTAACCAGCATTGAGGGTGGCGCATTCTCTAATTGTAGCACTTTGGAAGAAATAACGATACCGTTTGTAGGTCACAGTAGAAAAACTGCAAACGACGTTTTGCAACTTCCATTTGGGCATATTTTCGGTGGACTCAATAATACGGGTAGTACCTCCACCAAGCAATATTATTATGGAACAAGCAACATAACAAACACTACATTTTATATCCCTACATCGTTAAAAAAAGTAACCGTTACAAGCGGAAATATCCTTTACGGCGCGTTTTATAATTGTAAAAATTTGACCACCGTCATTTTACCAAGCGATATAGAAAACATTGGCCAAAACGCATTTTTTGGATGCACAAGCTTAACTGAAATCGTTGTACCCGACAACGTAAAAACCATCGGTGAGAATGCGTTTGCGTACTGTGAGAATTTAACCCACGTAGAATTGGGAGAAAATTTAACGTCCATAGACTATTCTGCATTCGCTGGCTGCACTAATTTAACCAGCATAGTTATCCCCAACCGTGTAACGAATATAGGCACTTTGGCATTCGATGGCTGCACTAAATTAACCAGCATAGTTATCCCCAACAGTGTAACGAATATAGGCTCTTTGGCATTCGCAGGTTGCGATAATTTAACTATTTATTGCGAAGCGGAAAGCAAGCCTGACGGTTGGGATAAAAATTGGAATTCTCAAAGACATCCCGTGGAGTGGGGATATACACCCAAAAATTAAAACCTAACGAACATAATAAAAGGATAACGGAAAATTCCGTTATCCTTTTATTATACCCTTTATTTACTTTTCTTCCAACGTTAAATACTGCGTAGGGTCCACCGTTTTGCCGTTCTTTTCTATGGTAAAATGCAGGTGTGCGCCGTCCTTATATTCGTTGCCGTTGGCTTCTGCAACCGTTGCAATTACGTCGCCTTTTTCTACTTTGTCCCCCACTTGCAAGCCTTCCACTTCGTTTACGAAACGGTACACCGATTTCAGCCCTTCGGCGTGGCGCACGACGATTTGCGTACCCAAAAGCACGTCTTCTTTATATACGCTTTCCACTACGCCGTCTTCCACTGCCATAACTTCCGTACCTGCATCCGCTACAAAGTCCACACCCGTATGCACGTAGTACGAATCGAGCGTTTTATTATAATAGAACCCGTACGTATTAGAAACCGACGCCGTTTGAATAGGCACAACCATACCTTCGGGCAACGCGGATACCTGTTCGTCGCCCACGTCCCCTTCGGGGAGCACGGACGAGTTACCGCTGTTTGGCGTATTGTCCAAAACAGCGTCGCTGGACGTACCCGATACGATTACCGCCGTTACCACAATCGCCACCAACATCACCGCGCAACCGATTGCCGTTGCCAAATAAAACCGCTTTTCGCCGTTTAATTTTTTCTTCGTTTGAATTTTCTTTTCCTTTACCTCTTTGTCTTGCATTTGTCGTCCTCCAAAAGTTTTGTATGTAAAGGATTGCCACTTTTTTTGGCTTTTATACCCCCACCTTAAAATCCGCCGAAAATAATCGGATACCCCACGACGCATTCCGTTTGGCTTACCGCAACGTGTAAATTGACGGGCTTTCCGTTGACCATAACGCTTTGTCCAAACCGCTCGGTTATGCCGTAATAGCAAACCACTCCGTCCGTTTCTTCCGTAAACACAAGCTCTGCGCCGTACTTTTGCAATACGTTTTCCGCAACCGTTTCCCGTTCGGCTTTCGTAACGGCAAAGCGCACGCTTTCGCCCCTTACCGAAAATAAATGTTCAAAACGCAAGTTTTCTACTATCTTGGCTTGGGACGACGCCGAATACAAATAAAAGGCGCGTTTACCTTCGATATCTTTCAGTTTGCAAAGGTTGCTTGCCCAAACGAGCGTACCCACCACCGCCACGCAAACGAGCGTTGCCGTAAAGGAATACAACCGCTTTATCCATCTCCACATAAAAAATCTCTCCTTCGCAAACGCGTTGCGAAAGAGAGTATTGCCAAATATTTACTTTTTAATCAAAAACCGCCTAAAACTTCTCCGCCGAGCAAGTGGATATGCAAATGCTTTACCGTTTGCCCGCCGTTTTCGCCTTGGTTGATAATCACTCTATACCCGTCTTCCAAACCCAAGTCCTTATAAATATTCGCTATCGTTTGAAAGCAATATTTCAGCGTTTCCGCTTTATCGTCGTCCATTTCCGTAAAGTACGCAAAATGCGTTTTGGGAATACACAGATAATGCAATTTTGCCTTGGGCTCGATATCCTTAATAACAATGAGTTTATCGTCTTCATACACCTTTGCGGACGGGATTTGCCCTGCGATAATTTTACAAAAAATACAGTTTTCCATAATTCAACTCCTTATTCTATTACTTCGGCTTTTACGCCGTCTTTATAAAGTTCGGTGATTTTCACGCGGACAAGCTTGCCTAAATGCTCTCCGCCCACGTACACGCGCACGTAGTTTTCCGCATACCCTTCGGTTACTCCGTCTACACACCGTTCGGGCACGATTTCCGCACAAGTGCCGATACGCCCCGAAAGATACGCCGTCTTTTGCTTTGCGCCCACTGCCAAAATACGTTCTACACGCTCCTTTTTTACCGCAGACGGCAATTCCTTATATTTTTTATACGCGTTCGTTCCTTCCCTTGGCGAGTACGGGAAAGCGTGAATTTGCGAAAAGCCTGCTTCTTCCACCATTTTTACTGATTGTAAAAAGTCTTCTTCCGTCTCCGTAGGAAAACCTACGATAATATCCGTCGTGATACCTGCGTTTGGAAACGCGTCGTAAATCATACGGCATTTCTCCAAATATTCTTCGCGCGTGTAGTGTCTGTTCATACTTTTTAGTACCGCGTTGCTACCGCTTTGCAAAGACAAATGGAATTGCGGAGCAAAACGCTTGATTTCTTTCAACGCGGAAAGCAGGCGTGGCGTAATCATACTCACTTCCATCGAGCCAAGCCGTATGCGCGTATCCGCGTCCTTTACGGCAAGCATCAAATCGGCAAAATCCCGTCCGTTTTCGTCCCTGTAAGTGGATATGTCTATCCCCGTTACCACCGTTTCCAAAGCGGTGCTTTGCATAATTTCCGCCGTTGCACTTTCTACCGTTCTCGAACGACTTCTACCTCGAAGATAGGGAATTACGCAATACGAACAAAACCGATTACACCCGTCCTGTACCTTGACAAAGTTACGCGTTTTCAAACATTTGGGCATAGACATTTCTTCGTACGTCTTGCAATCGCTTACTACCTGCCCACCGCAAAACGCTTTATCAAAGCCCGATTTGACAATCTCTATTACGCGGTTTTTGGCTTTTGCCCCCACCACGGCAACGACGTTTGGTTTATCCAAAAAGGCGTCGGGGCTTTTTTCGCTTGCACAACCGCAAACGATAATTTTTGCGGACGGGTTGTATTTTAAGGCTTTCCCCACCGCTTGACGGCTCTTTCGTTCCGCCTCCGCCGTCACCGCGCACGTATTAAACACGTACAAATCGGCAGGGCAAAGTTCCCGTTCCACCGTATACCCAAGCGTTTGTAAATCGCGGATAATCGAACCGCTTTCCACGTCGTTTACTTTGCACCCCAGCGTGAACACGACGGCTTTCATTGCCACTCTCCCAAAGCGTGCATTATGACGGCGGTGAGCGATACGCAAGCCGTTTCGGCGCGTAAAATGCGCTTGCCAAGCGTGACAAATTGATATCCTTGCGCCTTAGCTAACTCCGCTTCTTCCTTAGCAAAACCGCCTTCACTGCCCACGACAATCGCTACGCTTCCTTTTACGTCCGCAAGCGAAATATCGCTTGTATCCGCAAACTCGCACGCAAACAGTTTGTTTTGATAGTCCTTGCCAAAGACAAAGGCGTCTTGCAACGTAGGCAAATACGTCACGGTAGGCGCAATCGAGCGCAAGCACTGCTTGGTCGCTTCGCGCGAAATTTTGTTTAAGCGTTCTAACTTGTTTTCGTTCATATACGCCGACGAATACTGCGAAGAAAATACGCCGATTTTCGTCACGCCAAGCTCCACCGCTTTTTGCACGATAAATTCGTTTTTATCCGCGTTTTTCAAGTACCCAAACAACAAGCAAACGTCCGTCTTAGGTTCACGCTCACCTACTTCTTCTCGAACGACGTTGAGTAGCATTTTTTTCTTATCTACTTGCGCCACGATAGCGGTATATTCCTTACCGCTGTTATCCAGCAGGATTACTTCCGCGCCCACGCCGATACGGAGCACGTTTTTTGCGTGCTCAAATTCTTCGCCCGAAAGTTCGGTGGTCTGTTGTACTTTATCTACGAAAAATCTCTTTATCGACATACCCTTACGCCTTATGTTTTAATACGAGCGCAAACCACTCGCCCTTTTTCTTTTCTACCACGACTTGCATACCCACTTCTTCATACGCCGTCTTAACCATTTGCAAACGGCTTTCGATAATTCCGCTTAAAATGAGTACGCCGTCCTTTTTCAAGTTCTTAGGGATAGACGGCGCAAGTAATTTTAATACTTCGCCCGTGATATTCGCCATCATCACGTCCGCCACGATAGCCGTATTGTCCAAAAGGTTAGAATGCGCCACTACCGTGTACGCGTCCACGCCGTTGAGCTTTGCGTTGTGGAGTGAACTTTCCACAGCTACGGGGTCGATATCGGTAAGATACGCTTTTTTTGCGCCAAGCTTAATTGCCGATATCCCTAAAATACCGCTACCGCAACCCACGTCGATACAAACGGAGTTTTCCGTGATATATTCTTGCATAAGTTCCACGCAGGACGAAGTCGTTTCGTGTTCGCCCGTGCCAAACGCCATATTCGAATCGAGCAGTACCACTTTCTCGTCCTTTTCGGGCGTATAGTCAATCCACTCGGGCACGACGACGATTTTACCAAGGTGGATAGGACGGAAATGCTTTTTCCAAACGTCTATCCAGTCGTCCCCGTCCACCGTGCGTTTGGTGTCTTCCAAAGTCCCAAACGGAATTGCGCCTGCGGACAGCTCTTTTGCGTTTTGTATATCGCGTAAAATGCTTGCGATATCTTCCTTTGCTTTGTCTTGTTCTAAATAGCATTTCACGAGTACGTCGGTAGGCTTGTTTTCCACCACTTCGTCGTCCATATAATCCCAAAAGGTGGTTTCCTTGCTCGTTTGCAGGGCGATAATGTCGTTTTTATCGCAAATGGTAACGCCAAAATCGCTATACCCCCACATAATATCCGCGATAATCTCGCTTGCTTCCGTCGTCGTATGTATCGTAAGTTCGGTATATTGCATAACTCTCTCCTATTTATACGTATTATAACACGGTATAATAAAAAAGTCAACTTGTCAAAGACAAGTTGAACTTTCTTACGCACAATTATTCTTTCTTATACCATAGGGGTAGGGAATGCAAGACCGAGAATAAAATTCACCGTAGCAATAGCGATTGCTGCGATAGCAAAACCCTTGCCCTTTCCGCCGATTTTAATTGCCTTGCTCAGCCCGATACCGCCGAAAATCCAACCGAGAAGCGGTACGAAAAACGAACATACGAACCCTGCGATTGCCATACCGTTTTTCGCTTCCTTTTGGGGTTGTGCTTGCGCCTGCGCATTTTCCTTTGCCCACGCACCGCAATGTACGCAAATCGCCGCGTTGACGTTGATTTCCTTACCGCAATTTCTACAATATACCGTAGCTTGTTTTTGTTCTACGGGTGCTTGTTCCGCTTGGGGGGCTTGCACTTCTTGGGGTTGCGACGCTTGGGGTGCTTGGTTTTCGTTTACCCACGCCCCACAATGCACGCAAATCGCCGCGTTATCGTTAATTTCCTTACCGCAATTTTTACAAAACATAGTTTTCTCCTCTTTTGCGTATCTTTTATACGTTTATTATACCGCGTAGTTTGCGTTTTGTCAAGCAACTTTATCTATTTTATAAAAACCGACCAAGCCGTTTGGCTTGGTCGGTGATTGTTTATTTTTCATACGGTTTATCGCCGTATAACGCCTCGACGTTGTCGGCGTATTTTTTCATACGCTCGTGCTGTTTCACGTCTAACGTTGCGTCTAATTTTTCCAGTTCCCGTTTTTGGTCTTTGGAAAGCTTGGTAGGCACTTCCACAATCACGCGGATAAGCAAATTGCCCGTGCCGTTTCTCGCCGATTTAATGCCCTTACCCCTAACGGTAAATACCTGTCCGCTTTGCGTGCCTTCGGGAATGGTAAACTCGAACGTGTCGTCTATGGTAGGTACTTTTACCGTACCGCCCAAAACTGCCGTCTTATAAGAGATAGGC
>JAFVOG010000144.1 GCA_017505945.1 Clostridia bacterium | reverse complement strand
ATATGAATAAAAACGTGGAAGACGCCTCTAAGGACGGCTACGTTACGACGCTTTTTGGACGTAGGCGCGTCATCAATGAACTTCGTTCGTCCAACTTCAACGTGCGTTCGTTTGGCGAACGTGCGGCTATGAATATGCCTTTGCAAGGTTCCAGTGCGGATATCATTAAAAAAGCAATGATAAACGTGCATGAAAAGCTAAAAAAGGGTGGTTTTAAGGCAAAACTCGTTTTACAAGTCCACGACGAATTGATTATCGATTGCCCCAAAGATGAACAAGATGCGGTGGCAAAATTGTTGCAGGACGAAATGGAAAACGCTGTGAAATTATCCGTTCCGCTGACAGTGGACGTCGGTGTGGGCGAAAGCTGGTACGAAACGAAATAAACGTTGTTTCACACAAAATGTTTCATAATACAAAAATGTGAAACTATTTTTGTGAAACACAAAAAGGATGTTATGGGAAAACGAATTGCAATAACGGGCGGAATAGGCAGTGGAAAATCCAGCGTAGTCAAATATTTAGCTACGCAAGGTTTTTCTACCTTTTCGTGTGATGAGATTTATGCGAAGGTGCTTTCCGAGCCTGCATACGTTCAAGAAATGGCAAAATTGTTTCCTTCCGCAGTGGTGGACGGGCGAATTGATAAAAAAATCCTATCTTCTATTGTGTTTAACGACAACGTGGCGAGAGAACGCTTAAATGCGTTAGCGCATCCTATTATTATGCAACGTTTATTTGCGTTGATGAATACCGCGACGAGCGTTTCTTTTGCCGAAGTTCCTTTGCTATTTGAAGGGGACTACGATACGTCTTTTGATGGTATTATCATTGTAGAACGTAACGATAACGATAGGGCGCAAGCCGTATGTAAACGTGACGGCACGACGATTGCAGAAACGGAGCGTCGGATGAAGGCGCAAGAGAAATTTTTCAAGTGGAAAGATAATCAACTCGGTAAACCGAACGTATGGATATTGCAAAACGATAAAAATCTCGAAACTTTGTTTGACAAAGTGGATGCAATTGTGAAACAAATTACGTGAAACATTTTTATAAGATAAAAAATACAGGCAATCCCCTATGGTAAAAATAGGGGATTTTTTATTTAGAAAACTACTATGTCAAACATAATTATATTGCTACGCATAGTATAATTATTATGCTTGTCATAGCAATTTTTGGGGCGTTTATTGCTCTTATCGTTAAGGAGAACCATCATTTGACGTAGAGATAAAAAAGTGCGTGTATTTTTTTTAAGTTTTTTTACAAAAAAATTATTTTTTTTGTGTTATACCCTTGAAATTTTATTTAATTTGTAGTACAATATCTATGATAACATATATTTTTATATTTGTTTCGCGTTAATATTAGATTTTTGGCATAATGAACTTGATATTTTCATAGTATAAGCTTTGGTAGGGTTGTCCTATTTTTCCTTTATGGAACTACGTTTCGGTGGGGTGCCAGCAGGCAAAACACTGCAAACTTGATTTAATACATTACATTTTAGGGGGCATTTTATGCAAAGAAAGAAAGAATGTGTTGCAATGCTTTTGGCAGGTGGGCAAGGCAGTCGTTTGTACGCACTCACCACAAATATTGCAAAGCCCGCAGTTGCTTTTGGCGCGAAATATCGTATTATCGACTTTCCGCTTTCCAACTGCATCAACTCGGGTATTGACACGGTAGGCGTTTTAACGCAGTATCAGCCGCTTATTTTAAACGAATATATCGGCAATGGTCAACCT
>JAFVOG010000143.1 GCA_017505945.1 Clostridia bacterium | reverse complement strand
CATTATTGAAATTGACGGATTGTATAAGAGCTTTAAGGAAGTAAAAGCGGTACAAAATCTAAGTTTTCGCGTTAAAAAAGGGGAATTATTTGCCTTTTTAGGGGTGAACGGCGCAGGAAAGAGCACGACGATTTCCATTATGTGCGGACAATTAAAAAAGGACGCAGGAAGCGTGAAAATCAGCGGGGTAGACTTAGACGAAAACGCGGACGGCATTAAACGTGATTTAGGTGTTGTGTTTCAAAATTCCGTTTTGGATAAAGCGCTTACGGTCAAGGATAACTTAGAAAGCCGTGCGTCCCTTTACGGGATTTACGGTGAAGATTTTGATAATCGCTTAAAAGAGCTTTCTAAGCTTTTGGAATTTGAAGATTTATTAAACCGCGCGGTTGGCAAGCTTTCAGGTGGTCAACGCCGTCGCGTGGATATTGCGCGTGCACTGTTGCATAAGCCGAAAATTTTAATTTTAGACGAGCCGACGACGGGGCTTGACCCGCAAACGCGAAAGCTGTTATGGTGCGTCGTAGACGATTTAAGAAAACAGGAAGAAATGACGGTATTTTTAACCACGCATTATATGGAAGAAGCAACGGAAGCGGATTTTGTCGTTATCTTGGATAGTGGTAAAATCGTAGCGGAGGGGACGCCGTTAGAACTTAAAAACGCGTATACGGGGGATTTTATTACCCTTTATAATATCGACGAAGAAAGAGTAAAAGTCTTAAATATGCCGTATGAGAGCGTGCCGAACGGTTATAAAATTGCGGTGGAAAATACGGCGAAAGCAACGGGATTGATAATGCAAAATCCTGCGATTTTTACCGATTATGAAATAGTAAAAGGTAAGATGGACGACGTATTTTTAGCGGTTACGGGTAAAAAATTGACGGGCGGTGAAGAAAAATGAAAACGCTTTTTTGTTTGATAAAACGCAATACGAAAATGTTCTTTAAGGACAAAGGTTTATTCTTTACTTCTATAATCACTCCGCTGATTTTATTATTTTTATATACGACCTTTTTAGGCGAAGTATATAGAGATAGCTTTCAAATGAGCCTACCGCAAGGTATGGCAGTAACGGGCGAATTGATTGAAGCGTGCGTCGGCGGTCAATTATTTTCGTCGCTCCTTGCCGTATGTTGCGTAACGGTCGCGTTTTGTTCCAACATGCTGATGGTACAGGATAAAATGACGGGTGCGCGCGGAGATTTATTGATTGCGCCCGTGAAAAAATCCACCTTGGCGTTTGGCTATTATATAGCGACTTGGCTTTCGACGGTTATCGTATGTATCGTAGCTTGCGTAGCTTGTTTTATCTATTTGGCTTGCGTAGGCTGGTATTTAAGCTTTGGGGATATATGTTTATTACTGCTCGACGTTTTAATTTTGACTATGTTTGGAACGGTGTTGTCGTCATTGATAAACTGTTTCTTATCCACCCAAGGTCAAATGTCGGCGGTAGGTACGATTGTAAGCGCAGGCTACGGCTTTATATGCGGAGCATATATGCCCATATCGCAGTTTAGTAGCGGTATTCAAAAGGTGGTATCCTTGCTCCCTGGAACGTACGGAACTTCTTTAATTCGCAATCACGCAATGCGCGGTGCGTTAGATGAAATGGTTGCGCAAGGCTTTCCCGTGGAAGTAGTGGAGAGTATTAAAACTTCCATTGATTGCAACGTGTATTTCTTTGAGAATGCGGTGTCCATAGGCGCAATGTATGGTATACTCGTCGTGTCCGTGGTGGTGCTTTTGGGCGCGTATATACTTATCCATAAGCTTGCGGATAAGAAAAAATAACGATAAATTCAAGCGCTACGCGTCATAATCTTAGATTATGGCGCGTATGATATTTTATGCGTTTGAATGGTTTAGAACAGGTAAAAAAGATATATTTTATCGGTATCGGCGGTATTAGTATGAGCGCGCTCGCAAAATATTTAAGTACCTGCGGTTATGAAGTGAGCGGTAGCGACGGTGTTAGGGGCGAAGAAACGGAAAACCTTGCCTTTTACGGCGTAAAGGTATTTATCGGTGTGGACGGGCAAAGGAAAGAGCTGGAAAACGCTGAGCTCGTCGTGTATACCGACGCGATTCCTCCGTCGCACGAAGAATGGTTGACGGCGAAAAAATTAGGAAAAAGATTGCTCGCGCGCGCGGATTTATTGAAAATAATATGCGATAATTTTCCGCATAGTATCGCGGTTGGTGGTAGCCACGGTAAAACGACCTGCACTTCTATGTGTGCGCATATCTTAAAGTCAACGGGCGTACCGTTTACCGCGCATATCGGTGGCGCGGACGGCTCGTTTGGTAATTTTTATACCTGCGGTCAAGAATATTTCGTAACCGAGGCATGCGAATATAAACGCAATATTTTGAAAATGCAGGCGGAAAAAGCGGTGCTTTTGAATATTGATAAAGACCATTTGGAATGTTACGGCTCGGAAGAGGCGTTAAAAGACGGATTTCTAAGGTATTGCAAAAACGCGAAAACGGCTTTCGTATGTGCGGACGATAAAGCCTGTCAATCGCTCGGGGATTTTCCGTCGTTTGGGATAGAAAATCCGCTTGCCGATTACCGTGCGACCGATTTACGCGCGCTTGACGAGCGGTATTCGTTTACGGTGGAAGAATACGGGAAGGCGTTATGTCGCGTGCGGTTAAAAGCTATCGGGAAATGCAATATTTATAATGCTTTGGCGTCCTTTGCCGTTACGCGTTCGTACGGTTTTGACGAAAAGGAAATCAAGCGCGGTTTGGAAAATTTTGTGGCGGTAAAACGGCGGTTTGAAAAAATCGGCACCTTTCACGGCGCAAGCTTTATATGCGACTACGCACACCATCCAAGGGAAATTTCGTCGACGATTGAAACTGCCGAAGGTATATGCAAAGGGAAACTTTTCGTCGTGTTTCAACCGCATACGTATTCGAGAACAAAACTATTATTCGACGATTTTTTACGAGTACTTCGACCGCTGAAAAATCTAATGATTTATAAGACGTATCCTGCCCGTGAAAAATACGACGAAGAAGGGAGTGCGGAGCGGTTGGCTTTTGAAGTGGGGTGCTTATATTCCGAAAACGCTTTTACGTTAAAGACATGGCTAAAAAAGACGGTGAGCGAAAGAGATACGGTATTATTTTTGGGTGCGGGGGATATTTATTATTTAGCGCAATACATATTAAAAGAATAAATTGAACGAATGGACGCCAAAAGGGTTGAAAATAAAAAATTTTCTAACCCTTTTGGCGTTTTTTTCTTTGAAACTGTTGATAAATGTAAAAAAAAATGTTATAATAAAAGAGTATAAACAGGAGGTACTTCCTTTGGCTAAGAATAAGGATATCAAAGATAAAGAAAATACAACTAAAAAGGAATCGGAGCTCGTAACCAAAGAGAGTATTTGCGCCGTATGTGCATTGTTTTCCTTGGTTGCGCTTTTAATGCTGTTCACCCGTTCGCTTATCTTCGGGAATATCGGTATCGGCGTTCATTCCTTTTTAGTCGGTTTATTCGGGTATATGGCGTATCCCGTGTTTTTGGGTGCGTTATATCTTTCCGTATGCGGTTTAATAGGTAAAAGGTTCGTAAAAAACAGACGGGCTGGACTTTGGATTGCTTTAACCGTTCTTTCGCTTGCTTTAACGGTACATATCGGGGCGACTTATCGCTGGGATAATGCCGGATATATTGCAAAATGCTTTACGGTCGGGGAAAATTTCCCCGCATCCACCGCTTGTGGTTGGGTGGGCGCTTTAATCGCGTTTCCCGTATTCTCGCTACTGAGTAAAGTGGGTGCAATCGTAATTTTTTCCGTATTTACCCTGTTTTTCGGATATTTGGCGTATTTGACTATAACAAAGAAAACCAAAACGGAAACGGCTACGACGGACAAGCCTGAAAATGCGGAAATCCCCGTAGAAATTCCTTTGACACAACCCGTGCAAAATGCGGAGAATTTTAGTAGTTCCATAAACGGATACGGCGAAGTTACGTTACGCCAACACCCCGAAGTACTCTTATCCGACGAAGTAGCGCAAACGAATACGCAAAGACCGTCCGTAGGCGGTGCGTTTTCGCCGTTTGGAAAGACGGAAAATATGAATGATACCGCGCAAAACGAGCCTATGGATTATCAATCGGCGAGAGAATTTTTATTCGGTGGTACGCCTGCGGAAAATTATAAGCGTAATTTGATATTCGACCCGAATGCAAGGGTCAACCAGCGCCCGCCCGTAGATGCGTCGGGCAATCCTGTAATACAAAGCTCGTATGCGCCTTCTTACGCGGACGCTTATCAAAATTCCGTAAACGATACGATAGTGGAGCGTCCGACGAAAATCGTTGCCGATTATACGAGTCCAGTATCGGAAAACCGTTACGAAGAAAAGCGTGTGGACGATCCGTACTCTATTTCCGAGCCGACGATTACGCCGATACAACCGATAGAAACGCCGTCTGCGCCTGTTATGGAAGAGCGGGAAGAAAGAGTGGATATAACACAAAACAACGAAGAATATAGACGGCACGATTATATGGATTTATTCTCGCCGTCGAATCCGAACGTATTTGGAAATAACGACGAAGACAGGGCGTTTGCGGAGCAAACGTTCTCGCGGGAAAGCTCGAATGAGCCGATTTTGCGCGAAGAACGGGATATGGAAATACGGGAAGAGCGTAACGAATTTTCCACCTACGATAGGGCTGAAGAAAGCGAGCGTGGGCGCGGTATTTCTCTTTTCGATACCGAAGAAGAAAACGACCCGTATTCGCTCCGTTCCGATTATTCCGAGCGTAGCTTTGAGGAAACGCGTGAAACGGAAAGTCGGTTTGATAGAGAAGAGCTGACAATAGATAGGGGTAGGGATTTTGACGAACCCCGTATAGCGGTGGAAGAAGTGAAAGAAGAACCTAAAGTAGAACCGCCGGCTCCACCCAAACCGCGCGTCATTCGTCCGTACGTACGCGTACCCTTAGACGATTTTGATTGTCGGGACGTAGAGCCTACTTCTAATATGGAAGAAGTGGAAGAAACGAAAGCGAATATTATCGCTACGCTCGACGATTTCAAGGTAACGGGTGCATCTATTTCGTCCGTTACGTTCGGTCCTACGGTTACCCGTTATAACGTAACCATTCCACGCAATATATCTCCGAGAAAGGTCGTCGCGCTCGACCAGTCGATTGCGATAAGCTTACATTCGGCAGGGGTTAATATTTATCCCAACTATGAAGACGGCGTAGTTAGTATCGAAGTTCCGAACAAGGAACGGCAATTCGTTCAGCTTGGTTGTATGCTTACGGGCGATACCTACGTGAACGCGAAACCGTCGTCCATTATGTTTACTATGGGTAAAGACGTAGGGAATAGAAAGGTTTACGGCGATATTTCTAAAATGATACACTTGCTCGTTGCAGGCTCGTCCGGTTCGGGGAAGAGTGTATTCTTAGGCTCGCTTATCATCAGTTTGATTTATAAATATTCGCCCGAAGAATTGCGTTTAATCTTGATTGACCCGAAAAAGACGGAGTTCGTTTTATATAACAATTTACCGCACCTTATGATTAACGAAATCATAACGGACGTAAACAAAGCGGTACAAAGCTTGAACTGGGCAATCGGGGAAATGAACCGTCGTTACGGTTTGTTTGAACAAATGAGCCGTTCGGGCACGTACGTAGTAAATTTGGACGATTATAATTCTCACGTGGAAAAATCGGAGAAATTACCCAAAATCGTCATTATTATCGACGAGCTCGCCGATTTAATGCTTGCGGCGAAAAAGGATATTGAAGACAGAATTCAAAACCTTACGCAAAAAGCGCGTGCCGCAGGTATACACCTTATCGTAGCAACACAGCGCCCGTCTATCGACGTTATCACGGGGGTTATTAAGAGCAATTTGCCTACCCGTATCGCGTTTGCGGTGGCAACCGACGTCGATTCGCGCGTTATACTTGACCAGTCGGGTGCGCAAAAACTGCTCGGTAAAGGCGATTTCCTGTATACTATGCAGGGTATTAACACGCCCGTGCGCGTACAAAGTGCGTTTATTTCCGCGTCCGATTCGCAACGCGTCGTGAATTTTATTAAACAAAACAACGAGGCGTATTACGACGAAACGGCTACGGCGTATATCAATAATACGAGAAGTAGCGATAGTGGAAACGGTAGCTTTGGCGGTAGCGACGAAGTGGAAGGTGTCTATATCGAGGCGCTTAGATTTGTTATTTTGAGCGGTAGCGCGTCCATTTCTATGATACAGAGAAAATGCTCCGTGGGTTATAACAAAGCAGGAAAAATCGTCGAATGGATGGAAGATATGGGCTATATTTCCAGCTTTGACGGCGCGAAAGCAAGAAAGGTACTTATAACGAAAGAAGAATTTGAAAGTAAATACGGTTCGCTGTAAATTTTATTAAATTTTTCTAAAATATTTTATAAAACAGGCGTACAGTTGTCATATTTATTATGATATACTATACGCGTAAGGAAGAATATGATAACCAAAAAGCTGTTTGGAATGATTTCGCTCGGTTGTGATAAAAACCGTGTAGATACGGAAAAACTGCTGGGATTATTAAAGACAAAGGGTTGTGCATTAACGGACGATTTATCCAAGGCGCAAATTGTAATTATCAATACCTGCGCGTTTTTACAATCTTCGCGCGAAGAAGCGATTGAAACCATAATCGAGTGTGCGGAATATAAAAAACAAAACTTGGAAAAAATCGTCGTTACCGGTTGTTTACCGCAAAAATTTATCGGTGAACTGTTCGAGCCGTTAAACGAAGCGGATATTTTCTTAGGTGTTTCCGATTACGAAAAGATATTTGATGCGTTAGAATATTCGTATGCAACGGATAAGCGCGTCAATTTCGTAGGGCAAGGCAAGGATAATTACCTATTTGACCGCGTGATAACGACGGACGAGCATTATGCATACTTAAAAATCGCCGACGGGTGCTATAATCATTGTACCTATTGTCTAATCCCTAAAATTCGCGGGAAATACCGTTCGTATCCTATGGAATATTTGCTCAAAGAAACACAGGAGCTTGGGGAAATATCCGAGCTCATTCTCGTAGCGCAGGACACGACGAGATACGGCGAAGATTTATACGGCGAAAATAAGTTTGTGGAGCTATTACAAAAGCTTTCTAAATTAGATAGCGTTCAAAGTATACGCCTTTTATATTGTTATCCAGAGATGATAACAAACGAGTTAATCGAAGAAATTGCAAATAATAAAAAAATCGTTAAATATTTAGATATTCCTTTGCAACATTCTGAAAACCGTATTTTGAAACTTATGAATAGAAAAGGGACGAGGGAAAGCTATTTAGCGTTGTTTGAAAGATTAAGAGCGCGTATTCCCGATATTGCCATTCGTTCTACTTTCATCAGCGGTTTTCCTAGTGAAACGGAAGAAGAATTTGAGAATATGCAAGCGTTTTTAGAGCAAGCAAAGCTATTTAACTGTGGATTTTTCGCCTATTCACGCGAGCCTGATACAGGCGCGTATAGAATGAAACCGCAAATTCACCACGCAACGAAAAAACGGCGCGTGAAACGCTTATACGAAGTGCAAGAGCGTATTTCCAAAGCTACGCTTTCAAAGTTTATCGGCAAAAACCTCGAAGTAATTTGCGACGGGATTGACTACGATAAAAACTGTTTTATAGGAAGAGCGTATTTTAATGCGCCCGATATAGACGGTAAAGTTTATTTTAATGCAACCAAAGCTATGCAAGGCGAAAGATATATTATCCAAATAGAAAACGCAGATAGCTATGATTTATATG
>JAFVOG010000142.1 GCA_017505945.1 Clostridia bacterium | reverse complement strand
ACGCAACAAGCAGGAAGGCGACGCGTTGGTGGAAGAAGTTATCCGCCGTTTATCTACGCCGTCTTTGCAAAAATCGAGTATCGGGATTGTAACGTTTTCCAGTGTGCAAAAAGATTATATCGAACGTAAGCTTACCGAACGCATTACGGAAAAGCATTTGGAACGCGAAGCGTACGATAGGGAAGAGCCTGTGTTTGTCAAGAACTTGGAAAACGTGCAAGGCGACGAGCGGGACGTAATTTTCTTCTCCGTTTGCTACGGACCGGATAGACGTGGTAAAATTTCGCTCAATTTCGGACCGTTAAATCAAGCAGGCGGTTGGCGACGTTTGAACGTTGCCGTATCCCGTGCAAGGGAAGAAATGATGGTATTCTCGTCTATGACGGGTGCAATGATTGACTTGTCTAAGACGACGTCCAAAGGGGTTATCGGGTTGAAAGCGTTTTTAGATTTTGCGGAAAAGGGACGTACTAACCTTGCGATATCTTCGGGCGACGTAGTGGCAAAGCGCGTTGGACTTGGCAAATATATAGCAAAAGAGCTTGCCGCATACGGGTACGATTGTCGAAACGACGTGGGCGTGTCTGGGTTTAAGATTGACGTGGCGGTGGTGGACCCTCGCGATAAACGCCGTTTCATTTTGGCGGTTATGTGCGATACGCCTGCTACCTTCTCGACGAAGGATAGAAACGTATTGCAAATTCAAACG
Source organism: Clostridia bacterium (assembly GCA_017505945.1). Classification (GTDB taxonomy): domain Bacteria; phylum Bacillota; class Clostridia; order Christensenellales; family Borkfalkiaceae; genus Scatosoma. Next base: position 2,519 of record JAFVOG010000142.1, on the reverse strand, counting down.
CTGAAACGAAACAACTGGAACGTTGTGCGCTTATTTGCCGTAAACTATTATAATAACCCCAAACGTGAGATTAAGAAAATCAAAGACGTTTTGGATAAGCTGACGGGTGCGGACAAAAAGGGCGGAGCGGAACTCAATCGCGCGAAAAAGGACTATAAATACACGACGTTAGAGCCGTTGGAAGAAACGGCGCAATACGTTACGTCGGGCGAAAACGATAAAGAGATTATTGCTCGGTTAAAGGCGATTGTGCAAACGGAAGAGCCTATTTCGTATGAGTTTTTAATACGCAGATGCTTGAATAGCTTGGGCGTATATAAATACGGCGTGAAAGTGGAATCGCGTATGCAAGCGCTGATTGCGCTTTGCGGATTCAAATGCGACGAAGTGCTTGGACAAACGTTTTATTATAAAACAGACAAGAAAATTACGTTTGAAAAGTACCGCGCAGAAGGCGACGAGCCATTGCGCAAATACGAAGGGGATTATACGCCTTACGAAATCGTGGCAATCGCGCGGAGTGCGCTGGAAGATAAAGTGGCACTGTATATGGACGAACTGCGTACGATTATCGCGTCCGTGCTGAAAATAGCAAGACCAAGTGAAAAATTCTTTGCGTACGTCAACGATTGTATTACCTACGGAGAAAAGTGCGGTTTATTCGTGCGCTCGGTGGCGGATAGAATTACTTTGGCATAACACAAACGGAAAAAATTTATGAATCATCAAGAAATACCGACGATAATGATAAAGGAATCAAGCAGTAAACTGTTTAATTTCCGTCCTTTGTTCTTTTCGGCGGTATTTTTATCTTTCGGCGTTCTTTGCGCGTTAGCTCTCGTTCAATACGACCTGCCGTGGTGGGTGTTGCTGTTTGCGTTGCCGATAGCAGGTATTCCGTTTTGCTTTATTACGACAAAGAAGGAATTTATACAGCGCACGGTAGCCGTTTGTGCTATGGGGCTTTGCTTTTTATTTGGACTTTTTGCGTTTTTTGTGCAGTCGAATGGCTTTCAGACGGCAACCTATTATAATGGGGAATATACCGTACGTGGTCGTGTGACTGAATACGTCGTTTACGATGCGTACACCCGTATGCAACTCACGGACGTCAGCGTAGATGGAAATACGGAGAAATGCGCGTTGATTGCATACCTGCCAGGGGATTTTGCCTTGAAAATCCCACTTTCTTCCACAGTGGAAATGGTGGGAGAACTGACTACGGATACGGAACTTTTTGACGAACGTGGTTTTCGTGCGTATGCCATAGATAAAGACGTGAAAATGTATATGTCCGCCGACAGTGTAACCGTAACGGGGCGGAAATTCGATTTATTTCTATATTGTAGGCAAGGTTTGCAAACGGTTTTGGAAACGGGTATGGACGAAATCCCAGCGCAAACGCTACGCGGATTGTTGTTTGGCGAAACGTCTGGGATAGACGAAGGGCTATTAAATAATTTTCGATACGGCGGTATTGCACACGTGTTTGCCGTGTCGGGCTTACACTTTGGGATAGTGTTTGCCTGCCTTTCTTGGATATTTAATAGGGAGTGCTTATGGAGAATTCCCAAATGGTTGCGTTTTGTTTTTGTTGCTTTACTTCTCCTGTTTTACGGCGGAATTTGCGGTTTTAGTGCGTCGGTTATTCGTGCTATCGTAACTTGTCTAACGCTGTATGGTGCACATCTGATGGGCGTTGCGTCCGACTGGTTAGAACGCATTAGCTTGGCGTGTTTAATCGTGCTGTGCATTTCGCCCTGTCAACTGTTCCACGCAGGTTTTTTGTTATCGTTCGGGGCGTGTTACGGGATTGCGCTTTTGACGATGCGCATCGAAAAGGGGTTGTGGTTTTGTTGGGGGAAAGTACGTAAAGCGATAGGCATACCGATACGGAAGTATTTACCGAATGAACAAACGCATCCTTTGACGATTCCACAAACGATTGAAAGGAACAGTATTACGTTTCTTTCGGTAACTACGTCTGCGCAAGCGTTTACGTTGCCTATTTTGATGACGACGTTCGGTTACGTTTCGGGTTGGTCGTTTTTGCTTAACTGTATTTTCGTGCCGATTATCGGAATACTATTCCCGTTTTTGCTTGTTTTCGTGGTGATTTCCGCGTTGTTGCCTCTTGCCGTGGCAAGCGTTGTTTTACATGTTCCTAATTTGATAATGACGATAGTTGCGCTTGTGTTTGAAACTTTTGATTTTACCACTTTTGCGTTGTCGGGGATAAAACTTAGCGCGTTTGCCATCGTATGTTATTATTTTGCACTATTGCTTTGTACGGATAAATGGAACGTTCCGAGAAAATATACTTGGTGGCTGGCGCTTGGAGCAATGCTTTGCTGTGTTACGACGGTGTGCATAGTCAACTTATAAAACGAATAGGGCGGAAAATTGCGTATATTTTCTTGCTTTTTCTACGCGCGTATGTTATAATATACTTGCTATGGCGTAGAATATAAACGAAACGGGGGCTTTGTGCAAGTGAAATACGTTGATTTGAAAAAATT
>JAFVOG010000141.1 GCA_017505945.1 Clostridia bacterium | reverse complement strand
CTCCCCTGTCCAAGAAAAGCGTACGCGTGTAATTTTCATTGTATTGTCGTTTAATTTATACGTAGCGCCGTCTATTTGGCGTTGTAAAGGCGAAGTTTTGTCCCCAAACCCAAGCGGTAAGGCAAACGCTTTCAAACGCGCTTGCAAACGGGAATATTCCTTTTCTTTTTCCGTCAATGCGTTTTCTTGCAAGGCGTGATATAACAACAATGCGCAATGATAAAATTTATCTTTATACCCTTCTCGAGCGTTTAACGTATCGCTATTGCAAACGAACATAAAATCTTTGTCAGGAAAACAAAATATAAACTGACCTGCCATACCGTGCAAGGCAAAGCCGTATTTATGCACCCAAATTTGATAGCCGTAGCCGATATCCACACCGTATCCGCCGTCCATAAGGGTGTCCGTTTGCTTAGAAATCGCTTCTTCCATATATTTTCGAGGAAAAAGCTGTTTTCCTTTATACTCGCCTTTATGCATTAAGAGCTCGCCGAATTTGGCAAAATCTCGCATTTTACAAAGAATACCGCTACCTCCCCAGCTATATCCGTCAGGCGATTGCACACATTCGATATCTTCTATCCCGATTTCTTTTAGCTCCGGCTGAATATATTCCAAAAACGTTTTACCCGTCAGTTTTTCCACTAACACGTTGAGTTCATACGTAGCGGAAGTATTATAACTAAACAGCATACCGTTTGGCTTTACGGACGGAAATTCGCCCGAGAAAAAGGACTTTGCCCAGTCCTTAGTTTTGAATTTGGTAACCCCTTTTCCTGCGTTTATATAGCCGTCTGGAATAAAAGGTACGGACATGGTCAACGCGTCTTTGATTGTAATATCTTTTACCCACTCGTTCAAGTTTTTTCCATTGGTATATTCGGGAAAAAAGGTATACAGTTTATCGTCTAAGCGTACTTTCCCTTCGCCGACAAGCTTACCGACCGCAATAGCCACGAACGTTTTGGTGCAGGAATATAAACGGTGCTTGAAATGCTCGTCAAACGGCGGAGCGTACGCTTCCGCTATAATATTACCGCCACGAGCGATTAAAAAGGAATGAACGTTCATTTTCCATTCTTCTAAATAATCGAGCATTTCGTGGACTTTTTCAGACGCTAACCCTGCCGATTCGGGCGTTATAAATACGAAATCGTTTATCATAATTTATAAAGTATAAATATTATCTAAGGTAATTCCGCTTAAATTTCTTATTTGCAGTTCTTGATATCTACCGTCGGGCATTCTTTTAATACCTATATTTTTGAACGTAATATTCTTAAACGTGCACTTTTCGTCGCCACCGAGTATCATAACGGGCGCAATTTCTTCGCCTACTTCGTTATATAACCCCTTTACGCCCGTCAAAATGATGTTTTCAAAATAAAAATTCTCTACTGTCGGCGCTACGGACGAGCCGTCCCCGTCGTTGTTAAACGTTACGTTGCGTAACGTAATCGTAGGTCCTTCCACGTCGTAAACGAACACGTTCCGCACGTATCCACCACGCTTTGCGGTAACCTTGGTCGCAATGCAGTTACAGGAATTTTCCATTTTACAATCCCATATCCATACGTTTTCAATACCTCCCGACATTTCACTACCGAGAGAAATACCGTTTCGACCGTAGATATCGAATATCTTCAAATTTTTACAAGGTCTATTGATAATATTCCCTTCGGGGTTTTTGCCCGATTTGACCGCAATGGCGTCGTCGCCCGTTTCAAATTCGCAACCGAACAGGTCGCAATTCTCGCAAGAATCGGGGTCAAAGCCGTCGCCGTTCCATACGCCGAACGAACGGAATGCACAGCCTTGGATTACGATATTTTTAGAATACGTAATATGTAAATTCCAAGCAGGTCCGTAATTCATTTCCACGTCGGAAATATAAATGTTTTCGGTGTTATTAATTTCAATTAAGCAGGGTCTAAGACGAGTAATGCAAGCTAAGTTCGTTTCCATAACCATGTTAAAATTCACGTCTTTATCCAGCTCGTCTTTTTGCAATTCCAGCTCCGCCTTGACAACGGAAACATATAATTCCTGTCCGCCACCGACAATCTTTCCGCCACCGCGAATGGTAATATTTTTTGTCGTACAATCCCCGTACGCGTCCATCTCGCCCACCTTCAAAAGCGCGCTATAACACATTCTGTCTATCCCCTCAAAACGGGTTTTGACCTTGGGCAGGTAATCGGTTATATCCGTAGAGCCTTGTAAAATCGCGTCCTTGTCTAAATACAGCTCGGTATCCGAATGCATAGTCAAAGAACCGCTTACGTACACGCCCTTAGGGAAATAGACCGTTTCCCCTGCTTTACAATCGTCAAACGCTTTTTGGAGTGCAAGCGTATTCAACGTTTTTCCGTCGCCTACGGCAAAATACGGCGCTTTGGTAACGTCTATTCTTTTGCGCCTTTTCGGCGTCGTTATTTTTTTCTCGCCTATAACTTGGTAAAAGTCGCTTCCCACGCCTTTTGCGATTATGCTAATCGTATATTCTGTTTCCGCTGTTAAATTTCTATATTCATAATGCGTTTTCTTGGTTTTAGCAATTTCCTTGCCGTCTAAATAAACGCTAAATTCTAATTTCTCTTTTATTTCAAACAGTTTATCCCAATAAGCGACAATAGTATCTTCGTAAACTACGGTATATAACATAATCTTTACTCCTTCTCTTTCCATGCGTTATATTTGTCAAATAACCGCTCATAGTTATCTTTCACGTCTTGTAACGTATAAAACACGTATTCGTATAGCGAACGCGTAATTTCATAGTTAAACACGCCTTGATAACCCGTCTTTTCTAATGCGGAAAGCAATGCCATCCAGTCGATTTTTCCGTCCTCTGGTAATACGTGCCGTTCGTCGATATAATCGTGGTCTGATATATGCAACGTCTTTATTCTATCGCCAAGCATTTCTACGGCGAGCTCGGCAGGCTCTTTTAAGTAGTGATTGACGTCCGCACACAGCTTTACGTTTTTACACTCTTTTACACCGTCCATCGCAAGGCGGTGTTCTTCTATCGTATTCAAAAGACACAAACGCGGTAAATTTTCCACGCAAAGCAAATTGCTTGTAAGCGGTGAAAGCTTTCTAAGCGAATCGTGTAAAGCGGTTATTCTATCCGCTCGCTCGTGAGCGTAAACAGGCTCCGTACCGCCGTGTAGAACGTAGCAATACGGGTTAAACTCGTCGGAAAGGCGTAACATTTCCGCGGTATCGTCGATTAGACGCTTTCTAAACTCTACGTCCAGTTTGGAATAATCGCGTTGACCACCAAAGGGTAAATGAATGGCGTTAATCGAAATCCCCCTTTCCTTTACTAAGCCTAAACCTTCGCGAATAAGCGCATGCGATTGTAAAATTACATCGCGATTATAAATGGAGCAATAATTCACGTCCACGCTGTCAAACCCTAATCGCTTAATTTCATCTAAGTCTTTTACGAAATCCTTATCAATGCTCGCCTCGAACTTCGTAAACATTTGTAAACTAATTCCTAACCGTAACTTATACATAATTCCCTTTTTCTCTTTAATCGTGCATTCTAAAATCAAGGCTGTAAGGCAAGGGATACAATCTTTCTACTTCCGTTTCCAACGCCTTACCCTTTAAGCCCGTTTTTTTCTCTACAATTTGTGTATAAATATCTTTCCAAAGCTTGGAAAGTGCCAGCTCGCCTTCTTTGACGTCGCTCAATACAAAATCGGGCGTGATAATTTTCGACGCTTGTTCCGCCTTGCCTGTATGCAACAATGCCATTGCCAAATATACGCGTAATCGACCGTTTTGTTGCATTGTTTCGTTTAACGTAGCATACGTTTCTATCCACTTTTCGTCCATTCCCATAGACGTAAGCCACGACGCGTATTCCTTCACGAGCGATAAATTGTCAAGCGCTTCTTTTCTTGCGTATACCTTAGCTTGATAATATAACGCCTTATTATTATCTTTCCATTCGTTTTTATATAAAGCTGAAAGATTTCTAAGCGCCCATACGTTTTCGCTAAGCTCTACCGATTTTTCCCAAGCGTCTTTCGCTTTTTCAAAATTCCCCAGCGCATATTCCGTTACGCCTAGCTGTAAATAGGTATACCAGTGCACCCCTTCTTTCATTTTTAACGACTTTTCAATCTGGTTACGCCATTCTTCGCTGGCTACGTACGCACTCGGCTCGTTTTCTACCGCAGGACAAGGCAAATACCCCTTTTCCAAAAGCTGTATAAAATCTTGTGTTTGACCGTCGTTTACAAGCGGAAATGCGTTGTAACGGCTGATATTTTCGGCGTTTTTCTCGGTTCTGAGCTTGTTTTCAAGCGCACCCCAACTACTTGCCGTATGCAATATTTCTCCGCTGTTTTTGAGCGTTAAATCGCCTAATTTTTCAGGCGCAATCATACCGCGAGCGATTTTCTCTTCCATCACGCGCTCAACTTCCGCGATTGCCTGTTCCCAGTCGCCGTAATAGTTTTCATTCTTACCGCAAACGGACGTATACCCTTCCGTCCATTCCCAAACGGTGTTAGCGGGCATAGGGATATGCTCTAATTGCGTCGTGGCAAGTCCTGCTTGAATTTCAATATACGCTTGACCTTCTTCGGATAAAAACTCGTTCCAGTGCCGTCCACCCGTCTTATTGCCCCAAAGGAATAATTTCCGACTCCTTAATTTGGCGTTAGAATATTGCAATAACCCTACGCCGTTGGGGTCTACCGCGACTACCCATTTGCGTTTTTCGTCGGGGATTTGATAGAAATAATCCGCGGACGCTTGTAAATTCATAGAATAGGAAACGTCTATGCCGTTCGATATCGGCACGCTCGTTTTATCTACGACGTAGTGGTTTTCTTGATAGGAACAATGAATAGCCGAATGTGCGGGTACGATTACGCGCGTTTTCTCCGTTTCGGGAAAAGCGATATTCGACCACCAGTACATATATTTTTCTTTGTCTTCCGTGTTTTCAATACGCGTGCGCAAATACAGCGTTTCCGAGCCCTTAGGCAGGTACGCGGTAATCGAGTAGCTTACCCTGCGAATACGCTCAAACTCGTAAAATTTGACCGTATCTTCGTCTAATTTTTCGCTGAACATAGGCGAACAGGTAAGCGGTGTATGCCCCTTAATGCCTACGTTGAATTCCACACCGCCCGAAAGCCATGCGTTTAATATAGCAAAGTTACAAGGTTGAATCACCGTATTCGTGTATAAAATATCCCGTTGATTTTTCTTATCGTATAAGCTCCAAAGTCGTGCGCCGAAATCGGGCAAAAATACCGCTTTCAAATACTCGTTTTCCAAAACGACCGTTTTAATTTTTGTAAGTTTCTTTTCACGCGAATAACCGTCTTGTACTTTATAGGGTAGTACGGTATCTATCATACCTTTACCAAGATACTTGCGCTCTTCTTCATTAACGTTTTTCGTTACTTCAAACCCTGCGTGTATGTATTGAACGTTTTTGATATCCGGCAACGGGTTGGGCGTTCCCATATCCGCCGTCATTATTTCTATATATTCTATCTTAACCATAATTTCACCTACTCTTATACCCGATTTTGTAAATTCCAAGAAAGCGGTAACGGAAGCCACGCACTTGCAATCGTCGGTACTTCCGCCGTATATTGCGGTGCAAACGGACCGAATAACAATCTTGACGCTTGCGCTTTGCTCACCTTAATTTGCGCTTTTTCCTGTGTTTTCACGCACCCTACGCCTCTTTCATTGACGAATAATTTAATCGTAGCGTAGCCGTCTATTTCCATAATAAACTCGCCCGTTTGTAAAGGCGTATACGACGCTTTGAGTTTTATAAGCGCATTCGCTACTTTTTCAAAATGAATTATCTTAAAATGCGACGCGGACGACGGGTACATACCCTCGCAAATCCCTGAAAATTTTCTTATTAAGTTTATATCGTACGCAGGAATATGGAATACGACGTTTGCTTGTACCCGCTTTTGCCAAGCTACGAGCACGTTTTCGTATTCTTCCTGCGTGGTCGCGTACATTTCGGATATTTCGTTTTCCGCTTTATTTACGCATAAATACCCCACCATTTGGCCGTTTTTCAACGCTAAATAGGGAATATTTTGCCAAGCAACCATACAGTTATACATATCGTCGCCGTCGCGTTTTAAGTATATTCCGCTCTTTTCGTATAACGCTCTTGCAAACGCAAAAGCGTTTTTATCCGTTTTTTCTATTTGGATAAACTCTACGTTTTCACCTGCACACGGGAAACAATTCTTAACGTTGTGCGCGGTTAAGGTAAAATGATAATTTTGTCCACAGCTTTCATAGCCGTAGCGCGCATAGCGTTGTCGAAGTCCGCCAAGACGGGAGACATCCGCGCCTATTATTTCCAGCTCTTTCATAGCTTCGTCCAACAGCAAAGACATATACCCTTTTCCCGTATACTCCCAGTGCGTTGCAATGTTTCCTACCGTAGAAAAAAGGACTTCTTCTTGACCGATTACCGTCGGCAACGGATAAATTCCGATTACAGCAACGAGCTTGCCGTCTTCTTTAATCCCCAAATGATTAGACATATGCTTATCGTCGCGAACGCACATTTTGGGTAAGTCCTTTTCAAAATCCATTTCCCGATTATTTTTCCGCGAAAACGCACCGTTTAAGAGTGCAATCAGCTCGTCGTAATCGTTTTTGTTTAATCTTACTATTTCCATATTATTCAATCTCAATTTGCGCTAATTGATAAAAATCTTCTGTTTTTTTAGCCTGCATAGCCAAATGGATATGCGGTTTCTCCACCGTTCCGTCACCGATTTTTATAGCGATTTCATAGTGTCCTTTGGGAATATCCGTAGGCAACGGAATATCAAAATATTCCACGTTATCATCAGGCAACCACTTGCGAATATCTATATTCGGCGAAAACACGTATTCATAGCGTTCGTTTTTTAACCGTATATAAACGGGTAAATTCTTATAAATGGGTGCACAACCCCTGTTTTCCAACCAAAAATATGTTTCTAATACGTCGCCTGCGTTCGCTTTTTTAGGACACTTAAAGGTACGGAGCGCAAAACGATATCCCATTTTCAGTAATAATTTTTGCACCGCGTCCTTCCATTCAAAGGGTATCGTGGACGATTTATTGTTAAACGTGCTCACGTGCCATTTTAATGCTTGCTCACAAAGCTCGTCAATATCCCAGCCCTGCCGTTTCCATTCGCTCATATACCAAAACGCCTCAAAGGACACGGGCGCGGTTTTCCAGTAGTTTGTCATTATCGGATGGATTGCGCTTGGGAAAAAGTCCAGCATATGATAACCGTTCCCAAACCCGTCCGCACGCCAACCTACCTTTGCGGAGTTTCTACAATATTCCACGAGCTCAGGTGCACAAATTTGACCGAGCAAAAATACGTTCTTGAAGGTACCCGTGTACGCGTCTAAAATAATTTTGATATATTCCTTGGGTACGGTTTTATATTTATGACCTTCCCCCCACGCACCGTAAAGCGAAATATCCATAGCGTAAAACGCAGGGTGATTGTCGTACTGTTTTAACGCGCGTACCGCTTTTGCAAAATATTCAAAAAACAAACGGTCCGTGGGCGATTCCTTTACCCGTTTATCCGATGGACGCTCAGGACAATCGATTTCCTTTTTTAACCAGTCGGGTACGTCTTCTTCTCCGCGCGTGGTATGTGGCATCAAACGGAGCATAACGCTTTGATTTTTCGCTACTGCCTTTTCAAAAATTTCGTCGATTAAAGGGTAATTATACTCGCCTTTTTTCGGCTCGAAATTTCTCCAAGTGATGCGAATATACGCCACTTCCGTATCAGGATGCCAGCCTTGCATTTCCCCGTTTTCTTCCAAATACCCACTAAGCGGATAGCTTTCCTTTTTCCAACCGTCCGTAGTTTCGCAATCGGAAAATAAAGGCTCACCGCGAAAATGATTAAAGCTTGTAAAACCGATATACGGGTTTTGTAAAATCTCGTTAGACGGCTGAAAATGATAGGTATCGTCCCAGTCCCACTTTCTTCGCATTCGTGTTCTCCTTATTCACATATTCCAACGTTCGATATTTGTAAATTGTCGACTAATTCCACCTTGAAATTATCGGATAATTCCTTTGCGTTGCAACAAATCCGAATATTTTCCAAATACAAATTTTTAATTTTTTCTTGTTCGTCAAACCCACGAATTTCAATTGCCTTGCAACGCTCCTTTTTATCGCGCATAATGGACTGCGTCGTCAGCGTTAAATTCTTGAATATGATATTCTTAAATACAGGGAGCGCATTTGCCGATTCTCCGTCGTCGTTATAATCGACAGGTCCTACTTGAATTTTACAAAAAATCGAATCTTCTATATAAATATTTTTAACGTATCCACCACGCTTGGGGGAAGATTTCAAATGTACGCCAAAGCAGGCTTTGGTAAAATCGCAATCCCAAACGTAAACTTCGGAAATTCCACCCGACATTTCACTACCGATAGCAAT
>JAFVOG010000140.1 GCA_017505945.1 Clostridia bacterium | reverse complement strand
CTCATCATGATCATTTTTATCCCCAAGATTTATTTACTCGTGGCGGTCAATCTGGTTATGATATGATAGAGCCCGATTTAGAAATCTATTGTAATCAAGCGGTTAAAGATAGATTTATCTTGATAGGTGGGGAAAACTTAGAACCGATTAAAAAGAACGCGTTGCATTGGCATATTGTGGATGCGTTTGAAGAAATAAAAACGGAGCGTTATGAATTTTGGACGCTGAAAGCTCAGCATATGAAGAATGAAAACGCATTGTTTTATTTGATTAAGCAAGGGGATAAAGCGTTTTTACAATGCAACGATACGGGTTGTTTGTTTGAGGAAGTATACGACTACCTGTCAAAACTCGGCGTAAAAATCGACCTTGTCGCCTTAGATTGCACCATGGGCAAACAAACGAAAAGTTATTTCGGTCATATGAATTTAGCGGAATGTTTGGAAACGGTAGAGCGTATGCGTGGTAGTAATTTCGTAAAACCGAATACCCGTTTTATACTGACACATCTTTGTCATAACGGCTTATTGCTCCACGACGATTACGAAAAGCTTTGCGCTCCGCACGGTGTGGAAGTGGCTTACGACGGCTTGGAAATAGAAATATAATACATTTAGGAGTAGGATAATGGATATTGCAGGCGTAATAAAAAGAAAAAATATTCCTTTTCATTTAGACGAACAGGCGTTTTACGCTTTCGTTGACCGTGTAACGGACGGAAAGTATACAAATAAAATTTCCGTAGCACAAAAGGAAAGTGAAAGGGGTTTCGACGAATACACGCTTACCGCTAAAGATGGAAAAATTACCATAACGGCAACGAGCGGTGTATCCGCAGGGTCGGCGTTAAACGCTTATTTTAAGAAATATTGTCGTTATTATTTCGGTATATTAACAAAATCGGGCGTATTGCCCGACGTTCCCCCCGATACGGACGGGGTATTGACGGAAACGAGTGTATTTCATTACCGTTACGCATTCAACTATTGTACGTTCGGCTATACGTACGCCTTTAACGACTGGAAAGCTTGGGAGCGTGTTAGCGACTATTTGATTTTATCGGGATATAATCTTGTCCTCAATCCGATAGGTAACGAGTGTGTTTGGTTGGCACTCTTGCAAAAGTTTGGGTATAGCTATGAAGAAGCGAAAAATTACATATCCGCACCCAACTATTTGCCTTGGCAATGGATGATGAATATTTCCGCTTTTGAAAGCGAATACCCCGATAGCTGGTTTGAAGAACAAAAGGAAATATCCCGTAAGTTTAATAAAAAGCTGAAAGCGTTTGGTATGAGTGCGTTAATGCCTGGGTATTGCGGAGCTGTGCCCGACGATTTTGCTACCCGTTATCCTAATGAAAATATATTAAATCAAGGCTACTGGGAAGATTTTGTCCGTCCTGCGATTTTATTGCCCGATAGCGGTTTGTTTGCTAAAATAGCGACTGCCTATTATACCTTACAAAAAGAGCTTTTGCAAGCGGGCGATATGCATTACTATTCCACTGATCCTTTCCACGAAGGGGGCAATAAAGGTAATGCCGACTTGCAATCGTATGCAAAAGCGGTGCTTTCCGCTATGAAAGAAACGGATAAGGACGCCGTTTGGGCTTTCCAAGGCTGGCAAAAAAATCCTGATAGAACGATTTTATCTGCTTTAGATAAAGCGGACACGCTCGTTATGAATTTACACGGTGACGGCTCGCCCGACGGTGGCGACGATTTCCTTTCTACCCCGCATATTTATTGTGTCGTTAATAATTTTGGTGGGGAGCAAGCTATGCGCGGTAGTGCGGAAAAAACCTATTATTTACCGCATAAAATGGCGTCGGATAAAAATTCTGCTTGCGTAGGTATCGGTATGATACCCGAAGGGGTGGAATGTGATGAAGTACTGTTTGATTTAATCGGCGACGTTGCGGTTTTATCAACGCCGAAAGCGCGTGAAACGTTTTTAAGAGAATATATTTCTGCAAGATACGGTATTGTAGACGACAAGCTTATAATGGCATACGAAGTCTTATTTGAAAAAATCTATACGCGCGATATCGTTGCGTATCCGCATGAGTCGGGGCTTATTTCCTGTCCGTCGCCCGAAGTTTCCAGAGCTTGTTTTTGGGCGGGAAAAACGGAGCTTGCGGAAAACGAAAAAATGAACGTGCATTTGATTTCCGTTTTAGAAACTTTGCTTGCGTATTACGACGAATGTAAAGAACGGGAAAGCTACGTTACGGACTTGGTTGCGATTGCTCGGCAGTTAATCGGTAATGTTTCTTGGCGGTATATTTACGGCTTAAATAATGCGTTTGAAAAACGCGATAAAAAAGCCTTTCAGCAAAATGCGGAAAAGCTTTTAGCGTTATTCCCTTTACAGGAAGCGGTGGTGGACTGCGATAAGAATTTGAATTTACAGCTGTATTTGGATAAAGCGCAAAACCGTGCACACAACGATAAAGAAAAAGAATGGTTTACCCGTATTGCCAAGCGTTTGATTACGCTTTGGAGTAGATACGGCGCACGCGGATTACACGACTATGCGCCTCGTGAATACGGTGATATGTTACGAGCTTTCTATAAACCGCGCTGGGTAAAATATATCCAAACGCTCTCAAAAGCCATCGAAAGCGAAGAAGAATTTACCATGTATCCCTTCTATGACGACGAATATGCGTTCGTGATTAACAGCGAAGAATATACGAGAGAAATTTCTAAGGACGTTTATACGGCGGTAACGAGTGCGTTAAATGCGGTAAAAGTAATATCATAAAAAGAAAGGGGTTTTATCATAAGATAGGTACACTTTTCTTCTTGAAACTTTTTTTGTGAAGTGTTATAATATTTACAATACATAGAAAAGTTCTATAAAACCAAGTATCAAAGAACAAACCAAGTAAAAGTAAGGAGAAATAACTTATGAGCTGTCAAAAAATTTGTGAAACGATTGACGAGTTGTATCCCGAGTATTTGAAAATATGGGAATCGGCGTGCAATATCGAAAGTCCTACGATGGATAAAAAACGCGTGGACGAAATGGGTAATTTCTTTTTAGATATCGGTAAAAAACATGGTTGGGATACCGAAGTTTGTGAAAGTGAAACGGGTAACGTCGTGTGCTTGACAATGAATCCTACGGCGAAGAAAGAGATGATTAGCTTGTCGGGGCATATGGATACCGTGCATCCCGTAGGCGTGTTTGGATATCCCCCCGTTAGAATGGACGAAACGAATATATACGGACCAGGCGTTGTGGACTGTAAAGGCGGAATCATAGTAGGGCTATTGACGATGGCTGGGCTGGAAAAAGCAGGTTATACCGATAGACCCGTTCGTTTATTGATACAAAGCGACGAAGAATCAGGTAGCGGTAAAGCAACACAAAAAACAATCAATTATATTTGCCAAAAGGCACAAGGTTCGAGGGCGTTTTTCAATTTAGAGGGCGCAATAGAAAATAGCGTATGCGTACAACGCAAAGGTATATTGACGTATACCGTCAAAATTACGGGTATTGAAGCCCATTCTTCCCTTTGCGCGCAACAGGGCGCAAACGCCGTTGCGGAAGCGGCGCATAAGATATTGGAACTTGAAAAATTCAAAAACCACGATGGAATTACGTGCGCTTGTTGCGTGATACACGGCGGAAAAGGTCATAATACCCTTGCGGGAAATTGTGAATTTGTTGCAAATTTCCGTTTTACTACGGAAGAACAACGCCAATTTATCGCCACCTATATGCAAAAATTAGAAAGCACCGTTTACGTGGACGGTTGTAAGACGCAAGTAATACAAAAAGGCTTTCGACCGGCAATGGAACGGGTGCAAAGAAATATTGAGCTTGCGGATACGATTAATAAAATTTTTGAAGAAAACGGATTTTCTAAATTAAAACCTGTTTTCAAGTTGGGAGGTTCTGATGCGGCACAGGTAACGATTGCAGGTATTCCGTGCTTGGATAACCTTGGGGTAAAGGGTGGCAATGGTCATACGTTATACGAGTTCGCCGTTAAAGAATCCTTGAAAGAAGGTGCAAAACGCCTTGCGACGGTGATATACAATATCTAAAAAAACATATTGCACAAATAAAACGGTAGACCGAAATAATATAAAAAAGGTGGTGCGAAGTAGCATCACCTTTTTTGTCGGTCAAAACGATTATTCAATAATCAAGTCTTCAAAGCGGAAGGTACGGCAATCGACAAGCCCGCGGTTAGTAAGTCTTGTTTCGGGCAGGCAAGCCAAAGGAATAAGTGCCATCGTCATAAAGGGCGACGGCAGGGCACAACCCATATCCGCCCAAGCCTTTTCAAGATTTTCTACCTTTTCGCTCATAAGCTCCAACGGCTCGTCGCTCATCAGTCCTGCAATCGGCAGGGGAACTTTCCCTAAAATTTTACCGTTTTGTACGGCAACCAAACCACCGCCACATTCAATCAATGCGTTCGCCGCGATAGCCATATCCTTGTCGTTAGACCCAACGACGAGCAAATTGTGCGCGTCGTGTGCCACCGTTTGCGCCAACGCGCCGTTTTTAATACCGAAACCTTTCACAAATCCGCGACCGATAGTACCCGTTTCGTGATGCCGTTCAAAGACGGCTACTTTCAAAATATCGTCTTCGGGTTTCGCTTGCAGTAAACCGTCCTGCACAGGTACTTGTAAATGTCTATCGTACGTACCTACGCGCGCAGGAATGACTTCTATTACGTGCACCAAAGCGTTGTCCTTTTTGCCTTTTGCGTCGATAGAAAAATCGCTCGTTTTTACCGTAGATAAACGTACGCTCTTTTTGGCTTTTTCAGGATAGGAATAGGGCGTGAACTCTTTCAAAATTTTACCGCTCTTTGCTACCAGCTCGCCGTCGATAAACACTTCGTTGACCTTACAGGTTTGTAAATCGTCGATAAGTACCATATCCGCGCACTTAGACGGGGTAATCGAGCCCATATCGTGGTCAAGTTGGAAACATTGCGCCACGTTAATCGTAACCATTTGAATGGCAGTGATAGGGTCAACGCCTTCTTCAATCGCGCGCTTTACGATATAGTCAAGATGCCCTTGCGATTGCAAAGTATTCGGGTGTGTATCGTCGGAAATTAAACAAGCGAAACGACTGTCTATTTCACGGTTGGTAATCGCCTTAGAAACTTCTTTCAAATCTTGCCAAGCCGAGCCCTCGCGGAGCATAGCGTACATACCGAGTCGCATTTTTTCAAGTGCGTCGATTTCACGGGTAGATTCGTGGCAACAGCGTACGCCCGACGCGATATATCCGTTGAGGCCCGTACCCGTTTCAGGAAGCGAATAGTGCCCCGTAGGGATTTTTCCTGCTTTCAAGGTTTCTCCAACGATTGCGTGGGTGCGTTCGTCCGCGCCTAAAATGCCAGGGAAATTCATCATTTCGCCAAGACCTACGCATTCGTCCCAAGCCATTGTTTGCGCTACTTCCTTAGGACCGATACTTGCGCCCGTATCTTCAAACCCAGGGACGGCAGGTACGCAAGAAGGGGTAGTAAGCATAGCTTTCAGGGGGGTGCGTTTGGCGTCTTCGAGCATATATTTCACACCGTCTAAACCAAGCACGTTACAAATTTCGTGGGGGTCCATAAAAATACCGCTCGTACCGTGCGCCACAACCGCTTTTGCGTATTCACCAACGGTAAGCATAGAAGATTCCACGTGAATATGCCCGTCCATAAACGCAGGAGCAAGATATTTACCGCTTGCGTCAATTACCTGCGTATTTTCACCGATACAGTGCCTGCAATCGCCGACCATAGCGATACGACCTTCGGATACGGCAACGTCTACGTTTTCCAAAATCTCGTGCGTGCATACGTTGATAAGCTTTGCGTTTTGAATAACGAGTTGGGCTTTTTCAGCGCCCGTAGCCACTTTAACAAGTGTTTGAGAACACTCCCAAAGCGGTTTTTTACAGAATTTATTTATCATAATTGCTCCTTAAAATATAATTTATTTTATTATAACACCTGACAAAAAGAAAGTCAAGTATAAAAAAAGAAGTGGGCAAATAGTTTGCCCACTAAAAATTATTCAAATTTGTTTTCCAAGAATTTGGATACGTCGTAGCCTTGTTTATAAATCAAATAAGTAGTGATTTTCGGTGCGGTAAAATCCTTTAACGCAATCTCTTCCAAATCCCCACACTCAATTTTATCCTTGATAAGCTTATAGGGCAGGAAAGAGTACCCGAGCCCGTTTTCCAAATAGGGCAAAAGCTTAGAAGTATTATCCACGTCCAAACGGAACAAGTGATTTTTCGGGAATAACGAACGGATAAATACGCCTGCCTCGCTCAGCGTCAAATCACACATTAAATAGGGG
>JAFVOG010000139.1 GCA_017505945.1 Clostridia bacterium | reverse complement strand
TTTGCAATGCATCGTTTGAGGCATACAATCGTCGCTGTGGAATTCGGTTTCATCTTGTTTTTTCGGTTCGTTTTGTAAAGCCCCGTCTTCTTTTTGCGCGCGTAAATCCCGCATCGCTTCATCCATTTCCGCGAGGATACGCGCTTCTTCTTCCCGTTTTTCCTGCCTTGTCTTTTTCATAACGTTTCCCTTAAAACAGCGTTTCAAACGCACGGAGTACGGCGTCGAACACCCGCCCGAACGGGCTTTTTTTATAATTTTCTTTGGTGATTTCTTTGGACTGTGCAAACGTGTTTTCGCAATCCTTTTTCAAATGTATAACCGCGTCGCACATAGAAAACGCAACCGCATTTTCAAAGTGATGATAAAAACTTCGATAATCGAAATTGACCGTGCCCACGATAGCGCGACAGTCGTCGCAAAGGATACTTTTTGCGTGGATAAACCCTGGCGTATATTCGTAAATTCTCACGCCCGAACGGAGCAATACGTCGTAATTTGCCCTTGTTAAACGGTACGTCGTTTTCTTATCGGGAATGCTCGGCGTTACAATCCGCACGTCCACTCCGCGAAGTGACGCAAGGCACAGCGTTTCCCGCATTTTATCGTCTAACACCAAGTAGGGCGTGCATATCCAAACGTAGTTTTTCGCTTCGCGTATCATCACGGCATACGCCGTTTCCGCAATCGGCACGCTATCCAAAGGCGAATCGTCGTACGGCTGAATACGCGTTTTTATCCGTTCGTCTTGCTCTTTTACAGGCGGTAAATACGCCACAACGTCTTCCCTTTCCTTATACACCGCGTTCCACACGGTAAAAAACGCCGTCACAAACGAGCGCACCGCACTCCCCGTTACCTGTACCGCCGAATCCTTCCAGTAGCCAAAGCGTTTCTTTTCATTGATATACTCGTCCGCAAGATTAATCCCACCCGTAAACGCCGTCTTACCGTCGATAATCAGCATTTTTCTATGGTCGCGGTTATTCATACGCACGGCAAACACGGGTACGACGTCGTTAAACGTCACGCATTTGATATTTTCGTGCAAGCTTTCCAAATACTTCTCATAATCGGGCGGAAGGGTAACCATACACCCGAAATCGTCGTAAACAATGCGTACCTGTACCCCTTGCATTGCCTTTTCCAAGACAATTTTAAGTATCTCGCCCCACATCTTTCCGTGCGCGATAATAAAGTATTCCATTAAAATATACTTTTCCGCCTTGTTGAGTTCGGCAAGCATATCTACGAAAGCGTCTTCTCCGCTTGGATAGTAATGCACTTCTCCGTCCGTGTAAACGGGAAATCCACCCAGCTTTTCCACCACTGCCATACTCCCGTCTGCGGGCGCGGACGTTTGCACGCCTTGCGATTGCACGGCTTGACAAATTTCCAACTTGGCATTTTGCAATTTCCTTCGGAGCTTTCGCGTGGGAGCACCCCGTCCGTTAAATAAATACATCGGCACGCCGAACACGGGTGCGATTAAAATAACGACAATCCAGTTCATCCGCATCGATGGATTGTCGCTTGCGTTAAGCAAATACACGACGAAAATAATGGCTAATACCCCTGCCGTAATTTGCAGAGCAAACCCGATTGCCGAATCGTACGCAAACGACCAAATGAGCAGTGCGTACGCCGTAAGTTGCAATACTACGGACAGCAAAAATAAAAATAAACGGTTATACAGCACGATTTTATAACTTCTGTCGTTACTCACCGTGCGTTCTATCCATTTTTTCCGTCTTTTCGACAGCCCTTTCCCCATTGCCTTTCCGTCCGTTATTATACCCGTTTTTCCGCCTAATGTCAAGCCGGTAATTCGATTATATCCCTTCCTTATTATATTTATATTAAAGCTTTGTTAAAATTTTGTAAAATTCCCCTGAATTTTTATGCGCGTACACCCACTCTCCCCCGCCCTTAAAAAAATCTTGTATTTATGGGAAATTTTTTTTGAAAAACTATTGACAAGTACTATTTTTTGTATTATAATATGTATAAGTTAATAAAACTTAATCCTATTAAGCAGAGGTAAATGATTATGAAAAAGTTTGAATGTCAAGTATGCCATTACGTTGCGGAAGGCGACAGCGCACCCGAAGTATGCCCCGTATGCAAGCAAAGCGGTAAATTCGTAGCGAAACCCGTATTAAAGGGTTCGAAGACGGAAGCGAATTTGCAAACGGCGTTTGCAGGCGAATCGCAAGCGAGAAACAAGTACACCTATTTTGCGAGCAAGGCAAGAAAGGAAGGTTTCGTA
This sequence comes from Clostridia bacterium, assembly GCA_017505945.1. Classification (GTDB taxonomy): domain Bacteria; phylum Bacillota; class Clostridia; order Christensenellales; family Borkfalkiaceae; genus Scatosoma. The sequence goes on along the minus strand of JAFVOG010000139.1, from coordinate 23,749 downwards.
CAAATCGCGGCGATTTTCGAAGAAACGGCGAAGAACGAACAAGAACACGCTAAAATTTGGTTTAAGCTGTTAAACGGTGGCGAAATCTCCTCCACTGCGGACAATTTGTTAGAGGCAGCGGAAGGCGAAAACTACGAATGGACGGATATGTACTACGAATTTGCAAAGGTAGCGCGCGAAGAAGGTTTTGAAGATATTGCAAAACTGTTCGACGGCGTTGCTGCAATCGAAAAGGAACACGAAGAAAGATACAGAAAGTTGCTTGCTAACGTTAAGGGCGACTTGGTATTCTCCAAGGACGGCGACGCGGTATGGCAATGTTCCAACTGCGGACATATCGTGGTTGGCAAAAAAGCACCCGACGTATGCCCCGTTTGTGCGCATCCCCAAGCTTATTTCCAAGTACGTGCGGAAAACTACTAATAACTTCATCTCACAATATAATATCCCCGTCGGCAAGCCCCTTGCCGACGGGGATTTCTTTTGGTCACACGCACGGCAACCTATCCCGATAAACAACTCGCGTTCCTCTATTGCATAAACCTACCTTCTCTTGCAAGAGAAGGGGGACCGCTTGCGGTGGATGAGTAGTGTTACGTATAAACAGCGCGCCTCATCCGTCGCTCGGCTCGTTACCCTTCGCTCTCGCACCACCTTCTCCTACGGGAGAAGGTATAGTAAGGAAAAAATCCGCCCCGTCCAACAAGGACGGGGCGGTATGTATTTTTATTCCGTTTTTCCAAAGTTGGGCACGGTTTCTATAAACGCTTGGGTAACGTACATAGTACCGCCTGTCGTCATAATAAAATCTTCCGTATACATCAATCGACTGGTATCTGTTGTTGAAAGATTCATTTTATATTCGTCATCTTGGTCGTAGGATATCCCGTTATAAAAACAAAATACCATATTTTCTTCTTCTACAAGCACATATCTATAATGGGTTGTATATGCGCATATTTCATCTTTGCGAGTATCGATATTATATTGCGACGGATTTCTATAATAATAGTCTGCCGTACCGTCTTTATAAAAAATATAATAATCTTGTCTTGTTTGGTCATTCACACGAGTCTTATTTATGTATTTCGTATTATAGGAAAGTTTTAACGAAGAGCCACTACCCGTACTTCCATTTCCGTTATTACAACCTGCCAACGCGCCTACCGTACAAAAAGCCAACAAACAACAAAGTAATTTTTTCATAATTTTTCTCCTTTTTTATGCAAGTAAGGGGGCTGTGCCCCCTTACTTGTTTATAAATTGTTTTTTACGAAACTATCCAGCGTAGGCGCAGGAACGAACCCGACGTGTCTTGCCACAAGCGCGCCACCGTTAAACATCAGCACGCAAGGAATCGACGAAATGCCGTACTTGATTGACGCCGATTCTTCTTCGTCCACGTTTACCTTGACAAATTCCACTTGCCCTTCATACTTTGCGCTTACTTCTTCAAAGACGGGCGCAAGCATACGACAAGGTCCGCACCAGCTTGCCCAAAAATCGCAAACGACGGGCGTACCCTTCGCTATTACCTGTTCCAACTGTTCACTCGTTACGTGTTTTACCATACGTATTTCCCCCTATTTTTAAGTATTTTTATTTTTCGCTAAAATATGCAACGGCATTGTCAAACGACACTTTTTCGCTACTGCTATCCGCCATATTTTTCACGTTCATAGCCCCTTCCAAAAGTTCGCTTTCGCCGATTACCGCCACGTATTTCGCACCGATTTTATCCGCGTACTTAAACTGTGCTTTTATCGAGCGCGACATATGGTCGATTTCCGCAAGCACGCCCTTTTGACGAAGCGCCGTTGCAAGCGTAAACGCCTTGTTTCTGCTTTGCTCGTCCATACCTGCCAAATACACGGTAGGTTTGTCGGGGTTAGGAATTTCCACGCCCGATTGTTCCATTACGATAAGCAAACGTTCTATCCCTGCGGCAAACCCTACGGCAGGCATACTGTTTCCGCCCAGTTCTTCAATTAAACCGTCGTACCTGCCCCCTGCGCACACCGTGCCTTGCGCGCCGATAGACGTGGAAACAAACTCGAACACGGTACGGGTGTAATAATCCAAACCGCGCACGATACGGTTATCGATTTCGTATTCTACCCCCGCGCTTTCAAGCAAACCTTTCACGCTTTCAAAATGTGCGGAACAATCTTCGCACAAATAATCGAGCATAGACGGCGCGCCTTTATTGATAGCCTTACAGCTTTCTTCCTTGCAATCCAAAAGGCGCAACGGGTTCTTTTCAAACCGCGTTTTACAATCGTAGCAAAGCTCGTCCAAGTGGGGTTCAAAAAACGCTTTCAACGCCGAGTTGTACTTTGCACGGCAAGCTTTACAGCCGATAGAGTTGATATACAGTTTTACGTTCAAGCCCAAGCGTTTCAAAAGGGTATCCGCGATAATAATGCTTTCCGCATCCGTTTGCGCACCGCTTGCGCCGAAAATTTCCACGCCGAATTGATGGAATTCGCGCAGTCGGCCTGCTTGGGGACGTTCGTAACGGAATGCAGGCGTGATATAATACAATTTTGCAGGCAATACGCCGTTTGCCATACCGTTTTCAATAAACGAACGCACCGCGCCTGCCGTGCCTTCGGGCTTTAAGGTAATCGACCTATCGCCCTTATCCTTAAACGTATACATTTCCTTGGTAACGATATCCGTCGTGTCCCCTACACCGCGTTGGAACAGTTCGGTATGTTCAAAGGTAGGCGTGCGAATTTCCTTTAAGTGGAACAGGCGTGCCGTTTCTCTCGCCACGCTTTCCACGTATTGCCATTTATACGATTCTTGGGGCAAAACGTCCTTCGTGCCCTTGGGAATATTTATCATAACTTTTTCCTTTATAAGATATATTTTTTCAAGTTTCTATCGCCCGTAAGCTTTTTCAAATGCTCGTCCACGTACTTTTTGTCAATCGTCAGCGTAAACGTGGGATAATCTCCCCCTGCGTTAAAGGAAATATCTTCTAACAAATATTCCATAACCGTATGCAAACGTCTTGCGCCGATATCTTCACTGGTCAAATTGAGTTCTACCGACACTTCCGCAATGCGTTCGATTGCACCGTCGTCAAACACCAAATCGATATTATCTACGCCAAGCAATTGTGCGTACTGGAAGGTGAGCGAATTTTCCGTTTCCGTCAAAATTTTCACAAAATCTTCCTTCGTCAAGCTTTTCAGCTCTACCGATACGGGGAATCTACCTTGCAATTCGGGAATTAAATCTTCTACACTCGCCACGTGGAACGCACCTGCCGCGATAAACAGGATAAAGTCCGTTTTCAAAGGCCCGTATTTCGTCACGACGGTACTGCCTTCTACGATAGGTAAAATATCCCGTTGTACCCCTTCGCGCGAAACGTCCGCACCGTTTCTGTTGCCCTTTCCTGCAATTTTATCAATTTCGTCGATAAACACAATCCCGTCGTTTTCCGCACGGTACAGCGCTTCCGCCTTAATCGCGTCTTCGTCAATGAGTTTATCCGCTTCTTCGCTAAGCACGATATCCATTGCTTCCTTTACGGCAAACTTGCGTTTTTTCTTTTTTTGGGGGAACATATCCCCGAAAATACTGCCGATAGAAATCGCCGCCCCACCAGGTACTAACTCCATTTGTTGGGGGATATCCGTCACTTCCATTTCGATAATCACGTTATCGTACGCGCCTTTGCGAAGTCCGTCCAAAAGGTTGCTTTCAAATACGTCTTTGGCAAGTTCTCCCCTTTCGTCTTTCTTGACTTCCGCAAGTGCGGTAACGATACGCTTTTCCGCAGAAATCGTCGCTTTGGCTTTTACTTCTTCTTCCTTTTCCGTCTTAACAAGCCTATACGCACATTCCGCCAAATCACGAATCATACCTTCTACGTCCTTGCCCACGTACCCTACTTCGGTGTACTTAGTCGCTTCTACTTTGACGAACGGTGCTTTGACAAGCTTGGCAAGCCGACGGGCAATTTCCGTTTTCCCTACCCCCGTAGGCCCTTTCATAATGATATTTTTCGGCGTAATTTCTTCACGGATTTCCGCAGGGAGCTTTGTACGGCGGTAACGGTTTCTAAGCGCAATCGCCACCGCTTTTTTCGCGTCGTCCTGACCGATAATGTACTTGTCTAACTGATATACAATTTGTTTAGGTGATAAATCCATTTACTTATCCCCCTTTTTCGTCGTGCGTTTTTTGGGGGCTTGTTCTACTGCACCCACCGTTTCACAACGGATATTGTCGTTGGTAAACACGCAAATTTGCGACGCGATATTCAAGGCTTTTTTGGCTATCGTTTCCGCGTCGTAGTCCGTTTCTTGATACAGCGCACGCGCCGCCGCCAAAGCGTAATTGCCACCGCTACCAATCGCGCAAACGCCTTCGTCAGGCTCTATCACTTCGCCCGTACCCGATAAAATGAGCAACGTGCTTTCGTCCGCCGTAATCATCATAGCGTCCAGCTTTCTACCCAGCTTGTCGCTTCTCCAAAGCTCGGCAAGTTCCACCGCGGAGCGCATCAAGTTCCCCGAAAATTTATTCAGCATTCCTTCAAAACGTTCGGTAAGCGCAAACGCGTCCGTTACCGAGCCTGCAAAGCCCAAAATGACCTTACCGCCGAAAATACGCCGTACCTTTACGGCGGTATTTTTGAAAATAACCGATTCGCCCATCGTCACTTGGCCGTCGCCAGCGATAGCGGTAACGCCGTTTCTCTTTACGGCGCAAATGGTCGTTCCCCTAAATTCCATATCCTTTATTCTCCTTGTAACGCCGAAAGCGTTTGTAAACTGCGTTTTGCGTACGCCTCGTAACGCGCCTTTTTATCCTTAATGCGCGTAGGCAGGGGCGCGACAATCCCAAAGTTTGCGTTCATAGGTTGAAAGTCCTTATTCGGCGTGGAAATATGCGTTTGCAACGCACCGCAAACGGTGGTATCATCCAGTACGGTGGGAGTTCTTCCCAAAATCTTATCCGCAATAGCAATCCCCACTAATAGTCCGCTCATTGCGCTTTCCACGTATCCTTCTACACCCGTGATTTGTCCTGCAAAAAACAGCCCTTGCTTATTCTTAACCGAAAAATCCCTATTCAAAACACTCGGCGCGTGAATATACGTATTTCTATGCATCACGCCGTAGCGTAAAAATTCCGCGTTTTTTAGCGCAGGTATCATAGAAAACACCCGTTTTTGTTCAGGGAATTTTAAGTTGGTTTGAAATCCTACTAAGTTATACGCACTGCCCGTTTCGTTTTCCTTTCTCAGCTGTAACACGGCGTACGGGCGTTTCCCGTTTTCGTCCAACAGACCGACGGGCTTCAACGTGCCGAAACGTAGGGTATCTCTACCCCGTGACGCCATCACTTCCACGGGCATACACCCTTCGAAAATTTCGCCTTTTTCAAATTCGTGCAAGTGCGCGCGCTCAGCGGAAAGCAAAGCGTCGACGAACGCGTAATATTCGTCCTTATCCATAGGGCAGTTGATATAATCACCCGTGCCCTTACCGTATCTATCCCCCGTAAACGCGTGATGAAAATCAATGCTTTCCACCGCCACAATCGGCGCGGACGCGTCGTAAAAATGCAGGTTATCCCCAAATTGGTCTTGGATATCCTTAGAGAGCGCATCCGCCGTCAACGGTCCCGTGGCAATGACCACGTATCCGTCTTGCAATTCGGGAATTTTTGTGATTTCTTGCGAGAGTATCGTAAGGTTAGGACAAGCTTTTAGTTTTTCCGTAATGCGCGAAGAAAACTTTTCTCTATCCACCGCCAAAGCCGAACCCGCAGGCACGGCGGTTTCGTCCGCCACCGCGATAATCATAGAGCCAAGCCTACGCATTTCTTCCTTCAAAAGTCCGCAGGCGTTGCCGTAGATATCGTTGCTTTTTAAGGAGTTGGAGCATACGAGCTCGCCAAAATTTTCGCTTTCGTGCGCAGGGGTAAATTTATGCGGTTTCATATCCACAAGCACGGTGGGAATACCACGGCTTGCAAGATAATACGCCGTTTCCGAGCCAGCTAGCCCCGCCCCTACGACAAGCACTTGATTATTGCCGTTAATCATAGGTATCGTAAATGGGTTCGTCGAGCAACGGGGGCGCGTCGAAATCGTCCTGCATTACGGGCGCGTTAGAAGACTTCGTTTTTCGTTCCGCCTTTACTTTATAATCACAATCTTTATTGCTACACTTCACCGTGCCACGTCCTGTTTGAATCATCGCGCTTTGGCAAGTGGGGCATTTGTCGCCCGTGGGGATATCCCAGCTCATAAATTTACAGGTAGGATAGCCCGTACAGCTATAATATACTTTGCCCTTTTTGGACTTTCTCACGCTCATAGCGTTCCCGCACTCGGGGCATTTGCCGACGAGTTTGATTTCTTCGTCCGTAGGCATAGGCAACGTCGTCTTACAATCGGGATAGCTGGGGCAAGCCAAAAACCGCCCGTATTTACCGCTTTTTACCACCATATTTTCGCCACACTTCGGACAGCGTACCGCGGAAATTTCTTCCGCCGTTTCGCTGATGATATTTTGGCACTCGGGGTAGTTAGAGCAAGCGAGATATTTTCCAAATTTACCCATACGACGGAGCATAAAATGTCCGCACTTTGCGCAAACCGTTTCGGTTACCGTATCGCCGTACGACGACGCCTTTCTTAAATTGCTCTCAAATTCGGGATAGAAATCCCCGATAACCGCGCGCCAGTCGATACCCCCTTCTTCGATATCGTCAAGGCGTTTTTCCATATCCGCCGTAAAGCCGACGTCCATAATTCTTTCAAAACATCCCACCAGCATATCCGTTACTTCGTATGCAATGGGGGTAGGCAGAATATACTTGCCTTCGCTCTTGATATACTTTTGACGGAGCTTGGAAACAATCGTAGCGTACGTGGACGGCCTACCGATGCCCTTTTCTTCCATCGTCTTGATAATCGATGCTTCGGTGTATCTAAGGGGCGGTTTGGTGAATTTTTGTTCCTTTTGTAATTGTACAAGGTCCAAAATATCCCCTTCTTTCAAATCGGGCAACAGCTTGGACGAATCCACGCTGTCGTCGTCCCCTTTTGCGGATACTTCTTGATATACCGCCGTAAAGCCTGCAAACAGCAATACTTTACCGCTTGCCTTAAAGATATAACCGCTGTTATCAATTTCCATTTGCGCGCTGTTGTATTTTGCTTCCGCCATTTGCGATGCAATAAAACGTTCATATACGAGCTTATACAGCGAATAGTGTTTCTTATCCAACAGCTTTTTCGCCTTGTCGGGCGTCATATCCACGTCGATAGGACGGATGGCTTCGTGCGCGTCTTGCGCACCCTTTTTGGACGCATAGAAGTTGGGTTTTTCGGGCGCGTATTCGTCACCGTACACTTCGCGGATTTTATCCAAAGCCTTATCTTGCGCTTCTTTGGATATACGCACCGAGTCCGTACGCATATACGTAATAAACGCGATATGGTCGCCGTTTTCCGTAGCAATACCTTCGTACAAATGCTGTGCAAGCGTCATCGTTTCGCTGGACGTAAAGCCGAGTTTCGTCGAGGCGTCTTGTTGGAGCGAACTCGTCGTAAAGGGCGCAGGCGCGTGCGATTTCGTCACCGCCTTTTTCACTTTGGAAACGGTAAAGTCCCCACTTGCGAGCGCGTCTAAAACTTGTGCCGTTTCTTCCGCGGACGAAGGCTTGTATTTCTTCGTACCCTTCTTTTCCAACATTGCCTTAAAGCTTGCGTGCGCCTTAGCTTTATCTTGCAATTCCGCCGTCAAGTTCCAGTATTCTTCGGGCTTAAACGCCGTAATTTCCCGTTCCCTTTCGACAATCAAACGCAGGGTAACCGATTGCACTCTACCCCCCGAAAGCGAACGCTTGCCGTTGCCGTTTTTGTCTTCGATTTTATGGTTTAATAATGTCGAAAGCTTATACCCCACCAACCTGTCGAGTACACGGCGCGCTTGCTGTGCGTCCACTAAACTGTAATCGATTTGACGGGGCGCTTGCAACGCCTTTTCAATGGCGCGCTGGGATACTTCGTTAAACTCGATACGGTTTTTCGCCGTAGCGTCTAACTCTAACACCGTTTGCAAGTGCCAAGCGATTGCCTCCCCTTCTCTATCGGGGTCGGTTGCAAGAAAAACGCGGTCTGCTTTTTTCGTCGCGTCTTTCAAACGTTTGATAAGGTCTGCCTTTTCTTCCGTTTCCACGTACTTGGGCTCGAAATTGTTGGCAACGTCCACCCCCAGCGTATGCACGGGCAAATCGCGGATATGTCCCTTGGACGCGTCCACACGGTACTTGCCTTTCAAATACTTCGAGATGGTTTTTGCTTTGGATGGTGATTCTACAATAATTAAATCCATTTGCTAATCCTTTCTATATATCTATAATTTTTTTATCCTATTTATACGGGCGAATACCTGTTACCGCCCACGTGCACCGCAACGCCCTTTACCTGCATCGCGGAAAGCACCGCTTGCAATTTATACGTGGGTATTCCCGTTTCTTCCGCAAGCTCGACGACGTGCGCCGTCACTTTTATCTTTAATACTTGCAATACCTGCCGTTCCGTGTCCGTCAAGCTTACTTGCACGGGCTTTGGCATTTCCAAGCCGAACGCTTGATATACGTCCTTTTCGCTTTCCGTCAAATACGCGCCGTCTTTAATGAGCGCGTTGCACCCTACGCCAACGTCCGTGTTGGGGGGATAGGGCAAAGCAAATATCTTTTTGCCCTGTTTTTTAGCGTACTTTGCGGTAATCAACGCACCGCTTTTCTCCCCTGCGCCCAGCACGAGTGCCCCCTCACCAAGCGAGGCAAGCATTTTATTCCTATACTCGTAAGAAAACGCACGCACTTCCGTTTCAAACGGGTGCAAGGCAATCAGCAAGCCGTTTTTCGCTACGCGCTCTAACAGTGTATAACACGATTGTGGCAACGTCCCGAACCCACCAGCGAGTACGCAAATAATTTTTCCTGACGGCAACGCGCTTTCCATAGCGGTTACGTCCCCGCCGTCCGCCGAGCCCGTCACAATCGTAAACGCACCCGTCAGCCCCTTTACGATTTCTCCGCCCGTTTTTAAGGCGGTAGCAGGCGTTCGTCTTGCGCCTACGACGACAAGCTTTTTCGTTTGCAACAGCTTTACGTTGCCCACGACGTATATCCGTTCGGGTGAATCGGAAAACGCCTTCCACTCCGCAGGGTATAATTCGCTTTGTTTGGTTATTGCCAAAATATCGCTTTGTGTAATCATTACCGTTCACTACCGTACGTACGGTAGGATATTGCCTCGTATAAATGTTCGGGCAAAATGCGTTCGCTAAAATCCAAATCGGCTATCGTGCGCGCCACTTTCAAAATCCGCGCCCGTGCCCGTGCGGAAAGATGTAACCTGTCAAACGCGTCGCGCAATATGTTTTCGCATTCTTCGTCCAAAGCACAATATTCGCGCATTTCCTTTTCTCCCATTTCGGCGTTGGACGAAACGGTACTGTCTTGGAAACGTTCGCGTTGAATTGCACGCGCTTTATCCGTACGCGCCTTGACCTGTGCGCTGGATTCTTCCGTTTTCGTAGAAACCAAATCGTCGTATTCGACGCCATCTACTTCTACTTGTATGTCGATTCTATCCAGTAACGGTCCTGAAATTTTCGCGCGGTATTTGCGAATATCGTTAGGCGAACAACTGCACTGCCGTTTCAAACTGCCGTAGTGTCCGCAAGGACAAGGATTCATACTCGCGCACAACACAAAGCGTGCGGGGTACGTCACCGTGCCTGCCGAACGGGAAATGGTAATCACGCCGTCTTCTAAGGGCTGTCTAAGCGATTCCAAAGTGGAACGCTTATATTCGGGGAGTTCGTCTAAAAACAGCACGCCACCGTGCGCAAGCGAAATTTCGCCCGGGTGAACGGCTTTGTTTCCGCCACCGCAAAGGGATACCGTCGTCGCCGTATGGTGAGGCGTTCTAAACGGGCGCGCGGTAACGATACCTTCTTCCCCCAAAGTCCCTGCCACCGAGTGGATTTTTGTAATCTCCAACGCTTCGTCAAAACGCATATCGGGGAGGACCGAAGGAATTGCCCGAGCAAGCATTGTTTTACCGCTACCGGGTGGGCCTACGAACAACACGTTGTGACCGCCAGCCACCGCCACTTCCAACGCGCGCTTGGCGATTTTTTGTCCCTTGACGTACGCCAAATCGTACGCCGTCGATTTTTCGTTTTTACTTTTGGTAAAGCTTTGCGTAGGAACGGGTGCAATCGTGGCTATCCCCGTCAAGTGGTTTACCACTTCTTTCAGCGTCTTACAAGCGTATATTTCCACCCCTTGCACAAACGACGCTTCCTTGCGGTTCTCATACGGCAAAACGAATTTGGTAAAGCCCTTATCCCTTGCGGAAATGACGACGGGCAATACGCCCGTAACACCGCGCAAATCGCCGTTTAACGCAAGCTCGCCCAAAAACACGTACCCGTCCGTTTCCGCCTCTAACGAGCCGTTGGCTTTCAACAAACTGATTGCCACGGGCAAATCGAACGCCGAGCCTTCCTTGCGGATAGACGCAGGCGCGAAATTGACGGTGATTTTATGGATAGGGAATTCCAACGCGCTGTTTTTAACGGCACTTCTTACCCGTTCTTTGGATTCTTTTACCGCGGCGTCGGGCAAGCCTACCATATCGTAGGACGGCATACCCTTGGAAATATCCGTTTCTACCGTAACGGCAACGCCTTCCAACCCAGACAGCGCGTAACTTTGCACTTTGGCAAGCATACCCCAAATCCCCCCCTTTTCGTCAAAATTCCCTACATTATATATAGGTCGTATATTATTGTAAACCAAACGCGCGAAAAAGTAAACAAAATAAAGGGCTTTTTTGCAAAAAAAACAAGTCTGCCTTTGACTTTAAGCAGACTTACTTTTCTTGGGTATTCCCAAACGATTAAATTTTTTCTTTAACTTTCGCAGCTTTACCCGTCAACTTACGCAAGTAGTAGAGCTTAGCTCTTCTAACCTTACCCTTTCTAACGACCGTAATGGACGCAATTTTCGGGGAATGGATAGGATACGTTTTTTCTACGCCGATACCGTAGGAAATGTGACGTACCGTGAACGTTTCGGAAATGCTACCGTTTTTCTTTGCGATTACAACGCCTTCGAAGTTTTGCACTCTTTCCTTGCCACCTTCGATGATTTTGTAACCAACTTTGACCGTATCACCTACTTCAAAAGCAGGAACTTCCGCTTTCACGTTTTCTGCGTTAATCGCTTCAATCAAACCTTTCATTTAGACTTTACCTCCGTTGTTTACGAAACGTTCGTAACCCGCTGTATAATTCCTCATTATACCCAAAAAAAGGCAGTGGAACGTTCGAAGTCAAGGATAATTATATACGATTTACTGCTGTTTGGCAAGCATTTTTATCCTGCTTTTGACAACTTTTTTACTTTTTTTCACGCTTTTTTATCCAAGTTTTCCCTTTCGAGTTGACAATTTTTTATAAAACGCATATAATACTTGCAATACTGCTATTGTAGAGGGGTTTATGACCAACTTACTTATTCGCCTGTTCGTAGGCAAAAACAAAGACGCCACCGATTCCAAAGTTCGTAAAAAATACGCTTCCCTTGCAGGCATTACGGGCATTTTAGCCAACGTACTCCTGTTTGTTGGCAAGCTGACAATGGGTATTTTATCCGCGTCCGTATCCTTAATTGCCGACGCGTTTAACAATATCTCCGACGCAGGCTCGTCCGTGATTACCTTAATCGGCTTTCGCCTTGCAGGCAAGCCCGTCGATAAGGAACACCCCTTAGGGCACGGTAGATTTGAATACATAACGGGTTTTATCGTCGATATGCTGATTATCTTGGTCGGTTTTGAACTGTTCAAATCGTCCATCGATAAAATCATCAACCCCGCTTTGCCCCACGCAGGCACGGCGACGCTGATTATTATCGGTTTTGCCGTCCTCGTCAAAATTTGGCTGTTCTTCTTCTACTCAAAAATCGGTAAAAAAATCAACTCCAACGCGTTAAAGGGCTCGGCACTTGATAGCTTGACGGACTGTATCGCCACGACGCTTGTATTCATCTCGGTGCTCGTCGCTAAAATTTGGAACGTCAATATCGACGGTTGGGCAGGATTGCTTGTTGCGGCGTTTATCCTGTTTGCAGGCATCAAGGCGTCCAAAGAAACGATTGATTTGTTGCTTGGCTCTACCCCCGACCCTGCGTTTATCGCGGACATTTATGCATTTGTAAAAGCATACCCGTCTATCGTGGGTATTCACGACGTTATGGTGCACGATTACGGCGTAGGTAGGCAAATCGTATCCTTCCACGCGGAAGTGCCTGCCGATTTCGATATCAATATCGCACACGAAGAAATTGATAAATTGGAACGGGATATGTACGAACGGTTTGCTTGTATCGTTACCGTGCATTTAGACCCGATTGTCGTCGGTGACGAAAAGGTAAACGCACTCCGCAAATTAGCGGAAGATTGCGCCAAGGAAGTGGACGAACGGTTCTCTATCCACGATTTCCGTATGACGCAAGGGGAAACGGTTACCAACTTGATTTTCGATTTGGTAATTCCCGTCGAGTGTAAAATGAAAACGTCCGAAGCGGAAAAACTCGTTTCCCAAAAAATCCAAGAAAAACAGAGCAACTGTTTTTGCGTGATTCGTGCGGAACACCCCTTCATTTAATAATAACGCGTACGCACGTATGCATATACGCGCGTAAACGCGTACCTGTACCCCACCGTTTATAAATAAGCACCGCCCCGAAACGACGTTTCGGGGCGGTTTTTTCTTATTCTAAAATATACTGATGTCGCTTGGTATATACGTCTATTTTTTCGTTTAATATCCGTATCGCTTCGTCCACGCTCTTTACCCCATATACCCTATCGTCGGGGATTTCGGGATATCTGTCGTTTGCAATTTTCGTATTTGCCAGTTTCTCACTCCAACCGCCCGTGTTTTCAAAGGCGATAATCAATCTGTCGAACGACCAAGCAAACGCGTATTCGCACAGCGTGCCCGCGCCCCCACCGATACCGATTACGGCGTAGGCGTTTGCCACCAAAGCGTTACGCATTACGTCCAACCCCGTAGGAATCACGATATCCGCGTATTCGTTTGCCGTTTCGCTGTCAAAGGACGGCAACAGGGCAATCGTGTCCCCTTCTCGGTAGTTTTTGGACGCCTTTGCGCCCTGCATTACCGCGCGCATCACCCCTTTCAAACCGCCCGTTTGTACGCGGTAGCCGTTATCCACGAGTGCCTTGCCGATACCGTACGCCATTTCATAACGCACGCTACCTTCTTCAATTTTATGGTTGCCAATCACCGCAACCGTCTTTCTTCTTTCTACTTTTTCCATAACTCCCCCTTCCGTCCGCGCAATAATAGTATATGCGAACGTGAAAAAATTAGTGTTTTAGCGGATAAAATTCGTCATCACTTTGCGTTCTTTGACGGGTTCAAGACCTGCTTCTTTGCCAAGCGCAATACACTTTAACAGCCAAGCCATATTGTTCCCCAAAATACGCATCGTTTGCAAACCTTCTTCGTCTTGCAATACTTCTTCCGCCTTATTGCCGTGGACTTCGTTCCAGTAGTTCGAGCCTACGATTTGCATATTGTTAATCGTGAAATACTTATTGATGACGTCAAACGTCGTCGATGCGCCTGCACGTCTGCAACTTACCACCGCCGCCGCAGGTTTATACGCAAAACTCTTTCCACCGCTGTAAAAAATTCTATCCATAAAGGATACCAACGCACCCGACGCCGACGCGTAATACACGGGCGAACCGAATACAAAACCGTCGAACTCCGACGCCTTTTCTACAAATTCGTTTACGCCGTCGTCAATCACGCACTTTTTCGTCTTTTTACAAGCCCAGCACCCCTTACAGCCGTTGACAGGGTTTTGCCCTATCCAGTATATTTCCGTTTCCACACCGTTTGCATGTAACGCTTTCGCCACTTCGTCCAAAGCCGTGCGCGTACAACCGTTTTCGTGATAACTTCCGTTTACAAGTAATACTTTCATATTGTGCTCCTTCTATATTCCTAAGTTATTTTTCAGCCAAGATATATCCGTTACCCAGCCGTCTATTTTATTTCGTCTTGCGTGTTCTTCGTTGGCTTTGCCAAGCGCGTCGTGGTATTCCGTTTGTGAACAGCCGTTGACTTTCATAAACCACTCCATAACGTCGTTGCCACGCCCACGTGGATAACTTCGTGACAGTTACGACACACGGCAATTACCGTTTCTAACTTTTGCAAGGCGCGTTCTTCATCGTAGCTCCAACGCTCGTGCGCCTCTAACCGCGCCGTTTTGCGTTCGCAAATCATACATTTTCCTTTCGCCTTGGCGTAGGCGGTTTTTCGTATGCTATCCCAAACCGCTTGGGGCAACGCACTACGCAAATTTTGATACCAGCACCCGTCAGGTACTAACTCGAAATTTAATTTATACATCTTCTACAATCCGCAAACATTGTCGAAACGCCGTAGGCAACGAAATGCTTTCCTTAATCTCGTCTAACGCGTACGCGTCGAACGGCGCAACGTCCGTTCGTATCCATACGCAAGTCATATCCCAACGTATATGCGTAAAAATATGGGTAAAGCGTTGCCGTTTCACTTCTCGATATTCGTCTATCCCCAAAGCAAACAGCGCGCCTTCTACCCCTTCGCCGTGACTGACTACGGACGGAAATTCGTTCATTCCTTTGAGTACGCCCGTATCCCTTCGCCGAATACAAAACCCTTCGGGCGTTTGGATAACGAACACGTACACGCTCTCGTCCCGCTTCGCCCGTTTTTCTTGCTTGACGGGGTACAGCGTTTGCTTATTCTGCCTATTCGCTTCGCATATCTCTGCAAGCGGACAAGCCGTGCAGTTCGGGTTTTTGGGTTTGCAAACGAGTGCGCCCAGTTCAAATAAACTTTGCGTAAATTCCGCGCACGCTTCGCCTTCGTTTGGATATACGGCAGTCAGTTCTTCCGCCATTTGTTTGCGGTAAGCCACGTTTGCAATCGGCGTAGGGTTGGCAAGCAACCGACTTATCACGCGCAAGACGTTTCCGTCCACCGCCGAACACGGCTGTTGATATGCAATGGACGCAATCGCCCCTGCCGTATATTCGCCTATCCCCGAAAGGGTTACAAGGCGTTCTCTATCCTTAGGAAATACGCCGTCGTAGTTTGCAATAAGCGTTTGCGCCGTCTTTTGCATATTGCGCACCCTACTGTAATAGCCCAACCCCTCCCACAGCTTTAACAGCTTTTCTTCTTCGCACGTAGCCAAAGCCCAAACGTTTGGCAGTTCTTGAATAAACCGTTCGTAATAGGGCTTTACCGCTTCTACGCGCGTTTGTTGTAACATAATTTCAGACACCCACACTTCGTAGGGCGTAGGGTTATTTCTCCAAGGCAAGTCGCGCTTGTTTTGTCTATACCACGTAAGAAGTAAAGTCGGAATTTGTCGTAAGCGTTGCACGGCTTTATTCTTCCTTTGCGTTCAACGAAATGACCGTTTCCGTCACGGACGGGCTATCGGGATAAAACATAGGCGTAGGCATAGACAGCGTACTGTCTTCTCCCACGTACGTCACGTCCGCCTTGCCGTCTTCGCGCGTCGTCACAAGGCAGTTCCCCACCCCCACGTACGCGCCTGGATAACCGCTGAATATGCTTTTCATAAGGTCCACGCCACTGATTACTTCCACGTTGTTCTTGCGTGCAACGACGTCGATAAAATCGCGGTATTCCTGCAAATCCCCGTTTTGATTACAGCCTTCCACTTCTTCCAAGCCGTCCAAAACGAGAAAGAGTTTTTTCGTTCCGCGTACACTTTCATACAGTTTCATCAGCTCTTCCAAGCACCGCATACCGTCCCCTAAATCGGCTTTGGTTCGGATATACGGCACGGTAACGTCGATAGTGTGCAAACGCAAAAGCTCCCCGTATTCCGTCTTGGGGGATAAAACGAAAAAGCACGTTTCCGCTTTATCGTATAAGCAGGATAACGTCAGTATAAGCCGTTTGATAAACGCTGTTTTCCGAATCCCCGTCACGCAAACGTGTTTGGTGTACGGCGCAAGTATCGGCCTTCGAGCAAAC
This sequence comes from Clostridia bacterium, assembly GCA_017505945.1. Lineage (GTDB taxonomy): Bacteria > Bacillota > Clostridia > Christensenellales > Borkfalkiaceae > Scatosoma. The sequence continues at coordinate 7,589 of JAFVOG010000139.1, read as the reverse complement.
ACCACTTTGTCGCAGTTGTCAAACCCGAGTGGTACGCTTTCACGGATGCGTAACACTTCCTCGTCCGTCTTGCCGTTTTTTAATAAAAAATTGATAAACTCGTCCGAGCGCATACTTCTTGTTCCTTTTTAATAATGCATACATTATACTATAACCGCGAAAAATTGTCAAGCCCCGATTGCGCGGTAAAAACACAAAAGCCACACCTTTTGGGTGTGGCTTTTCTCTCCTTTACAAATTGTATAACCTCAAGACGTTGTATAAATGGTCTTTGAGTGCCGTTGCCGTTGCTTCGTGGTCGGTCTTGCTCGGATGATGCATTACCGCTGAAGGTCGTTGCAAGTGCGTTACGTTGCCGTTCGTATAATGCGCCACCACTTCTTCCAAAACGGGAGTGGGACGAGCGTCCATAAGCCCCGAAATGAGGACGATTTTCAAGTTACTACCATACACGCTAAACAAGTTATCGCAGAACGTTATCATTGCATTTTTATACGTCGTCGTATTCCAAGAACCAGGTACGTACGAATCGTTCCATGCGTCGTTTGTTGCCAAGTTGACGATAACCGCGTCGGGAATATAACTGTTGAAATTCCACGCTTGCGTAGGTTTTGCGTTGCCCAAGAAGTCCGTTTCGCTTTCCCAAGCGTAGTAATCGTCCCAAAGCTGTAACATCGAAACAATCGTCGTACCGTCGGGCATTTTTACGTTATTGATATTCGAATACAAGCCCACTGCCGAACGCGCGTGCACGTTCAATTCCGCATTGAGTTGCAAGGACGCCAAAAATGCGTACGTCATACAGCAGTTGTGCACCGTGTTGATATCGCCCGTTTCGGAAACGTCTGCCCCGTCGGCTTTCAGCGTGTTACTCCCTGCCGTAATCGAATCCCCGTACACTTCCAACTTCACAGGTCTTGCATACGGTTTCGTCCCCAAGTACCCGTCCGTCGAAATACCGCAAACGGCAATACTGCTTTGGTTTGCCTGCGAAGTTTTTTGTACGTACGCCGTATGCCACCCCATAGCAAGCCCTTGCACAAGCACGTATTCGCTTGCCGTCGTGCCTGTCTTATTTAACGGAACAAGCCGTTCCATAGGGTTGGTAGAGCCGTCTAAAAGTACCGTTAAAATAGGTAACACCCTGTCGTTCGTCGTGATGTTATAAATCGCGCCTACCGACTTAATCGACGCCGTAAGTTTCGTACCGTAGAAACGAACGGCAAAGCCCGTAGATGCGTCGTCGCATACCACCGTGTTATTCGCCGTAAACGTTCTGCCCAACCAACGCACGCAATTTTCCGAGCCGTCTAAGCTTGCATACGATTTGGGTTGTACCGTCAATTTACACGTCGTTTCCATCTTTTTACCCGTACCCGTCACGGTGGCGGACACCGTTATTTTTACCGAGCCTTCCTTTTTCCCTAACACGTTGCCGTTTGCGTCTACCGTGGCAATATTCGGATTGCTACTCGTATACGTAACCCCCGTAACGCCTTGCGTTTGCGTCGAGAGCGAAGTCGTAGCGTCCACGCCTACGTCGTATTGCGATTGCATCAAAGCAACGCCGTTTCCAAACGTTTTGCTCATTGTAAATTCTGTCCCGTTCCAAGTCCAAGTAAACGTGTAAGACGTCGTCATTGTAATATCGCCGTGCGTAAACGTTACGCCTTGCGGAATGGAAATCGTAGTCCCTGCCGTCAACGTGCCAAGTCCACTCAAAGCCAGCGCGTCCTTTTTATCCATACCCTGCAAATACGCGCTCGACGGCAAAGGTCCACCATTGAGCGTAATGTATTCCTTAAACGCATTCGTCGCGCCGTCGGCAGGCGTCCACCCTGCATACCCCAAATCAATATGTCCAACCGTAGCTTTTTCCACGTCGGAAAAACGGAAAGCAATACCGTTTTGCATACCAGGATAATAGGCAACGCTTACTACGTTATAATGCGTGCCTTGATATTCGGTAAGGTCTTCTTCCGTCGAGTCGTCCGACGAAGACGACGAGCTGTCTTCTACCGAGCTATCCGAAGAACTGTCCGACGAGCTGTCTTCTGCCGAGCTATCCGAAAGGCTGTCCGAAGAACTGTCTTCTATCGAACTATCCGAATAGCCTTCTTCCAAGCTACTATCCGAAAAATCGGAAAAAATAGACGAGCTATCCACGGGCGCACCCGAATAAGACTGTTGGGGCAACCCAAGACAACCGCTAAAACTGCTTAAAAAGAAGGTAACCGAAACGAACAAGCCGATTATTTTTTTTATTTTTTGCATATCTTTCTCCAACGTTTGTCGTACTGTATTTATGCTATATATTCATTATAACATTGTTTATCTAAAAAAACAATACTTAATTTTTCGAGAAAAATGCTCTCCTTTTTGTTTTTTATTAAAAATAAAACGCCCACTTTTCGTAGGCGTTTTATGTCATTCCTTATGCGTAAACGGTAAAATATTCGTCCTTGTCAAACGTCATTTCTACGGAGATTATCGTACCTTCGCGGTTGACCTTAAAGGTTATCGTATCCCCTTTGCGTACGTCTAACATTTGTTCTTGGAACAAATACCGTTGTTCGTAGTCCACCGTATTGCCGTTCAGCGTTCCTGATAAAATCACGTCGCCGAATTTGAAACACTTGTTTTCTTCCGTACTTGCGGATGCAAGCATACCTTCTTTCACTTCCGTCACGCGGAATTCTTCTTTTACGCGGATATTCCCGTTTTCGTCCAAATAGGACGTGGACGATTGCAACGTCGTCACAATCCCAAGCGTTGCCAAAGACACGTATCCTTTCTTACTTGCAGTAGCGTTATTCAGTACGTTTTCTACCACGGCTTTTACCCTGTCAATCGGCAATGCATAGCCCATATTATCCACACCGTCCGCCGTCGTTTTGGCGTTGGGAATACCGATAAGCCTGCCTTGTGCGTTAAAGAGTGCTCCGCCCGAATTCCCGCCGTTAATCGCGGCGTCCGTCCGCATAACGCGGAAAGACATTGTGCGTTTTAATCCGTCGAAAGACGTGATATAGATATTTTCCGAAAGAGTGGAAATCAAACCGCCCGTCACGGAAATGCCGTAGCCGTTGGAGTTGCCGATAACGTACGCTTTTTCGCCAAGCAATACGTCGTTAGAAACGCCAAGGCGTACTTCGCTTACCGCAGACTTATGCAAATACTCGCTGTTTTCCACGCGGAGCACGGCAATATCGTAGTCCATTGCACCGCCCACGTATTTTGCCTTAATGCCGTCGCCCGTGAAATCGCCCATTTTTCCGTCTTCGTCCAAATAACCGTCGCCGTCTTCATCCCCCGTCGAAAATCCTTCGCGCGCGCCGTACGGGTACACGTAGATATAATCGGAAATACCGCTTTCGTTGTCGTTATAGCTGGCGTTTTGATATACGACGTGATAGTTGGTAACGATATATGCCGACGCCGTTTCGCCGTTGTCTTCCAAACTCCAAATGACACCGCTACCTTCCGCAGCCGAAACATAGGTTGCGTCTTCGTAATGCGAACCCCACATACCGCCCGAAACCAAACGGCGCGTCGCCTTTTGATAGCCACAGCAAATGGACACAACCGAGCTTACGTTGTTGGCAATGGTAACCGTATCGTTATCTTCCTGCAAATCAAACGAAAAGCCCAGTTCTCTTAAAAATTCGATAAACGTACCCGAATATTCGGATTGTTCGTACATTTCCCAAATATCCAAGCTTTTACCGTCCTTACCCGTTGCGCCCGTTTCGCCTTTGAGCGTAGCCAACCATTCTTCTTCCGTACCCTCAAAGCCGTATTTTACGGCAATTTCATACGCGGTTACCGCTTTGTCGTTACAAGCGGTAAACAGTCCGATACAACCGCAAAGCGTAAAACACGTTACGCCCGTTATTATTTTTTTCAGCGTTTTATTCATAAATTCCCCTACGCTTTTTATATATGTCTTTATTATATGCAAAGCTTTTGTTAAACTGTTTAAGAAAATTTGAAAATCGTGTGAAAGCGTTACCCGTCGATTTCGTTATCCAACTCGTCCAATGAAAGCGAGTAGGACGGGATAAAGTGCGTAAAGAAGTATTCTACTTCTTCCACTCCCCTTGCGTGTAAATCCGCTTCGATAGATTTTTTGGCTTTGGAAAATTCGGTATTGCCCGATTTTAATTCTTCCAAGCACTTAATATACGCGGAAAGTCTATCGGCGCATTTGACCAGTTTATATTCTTCGCTATCCTCGTCCGCCAAGACGAAAGGCGCAACCCCGCTTTGCATTTCGGGGGGCAAAGTGCTTACCATCTTTTCACAAGCCTTTTTTTCCAAATCCTTATATGCGCCGTGAATACCTTGGTTATAGTACTTAATCGGCGTGGGCAAATCCCCCGTTATCACTTCACTCGTTTCGTGATAGACGGCGTACAACACCACTTTTAACACGTCCACGTCCTTTTGAAATACTTCTTTGCGAATCGTGGCAAGCGCGTGCGCAAGCATCGTCACCCCGTGCGAGTGTTCCATTATGTTTTCTTCGCGCGTCGAACGCATAAGTTGCCAACGCTTGATATATTTCATTCTGTCCATATACGCATAAAAATCGTATCGCATACCATAGCTCCTTATTTTTGCAAATTATTTTGAGAAAAAGGGTTGACATTTCCGCTTTTTCGGTATATACTAAACGTACTAAATTTAATTATCCGTCGTGGGTGCCGTTATCGGCTGAGATTATACCATTGGAATCGGCAAGGTAATACTTGAGCGAGAGATTGATAACCGTTTTTCCTCCCCGTATGGGGCGAAAAGCTTGAAACGCCTACGCATTTTTTGCTTTGGGGCGTTTTATTTTTTCAAAACACAAACGACGGAAATAGGAGGTTTTATGTTTCTTTATTCCCTGCTCGAAGTTTCCGAGCAAACCACCGACGTCGTAAAATGGATTTCCGTCGGAGGCGTCGTCGTACTGTTTGGGCTTATCCTTCTTATCGGATTTTTCTCCAAGAAAACGTGGGATACCAAACAACTCGCTTTTGCCGGCGTTTGCGTGGCAACGTCGTTTATTTTGGCTTTCGTCAAAATAAAACCCGTCGCAAGTGGCGGTTCGGTAACGCTCGCGTCCTTCGCTCCCGTTATGCTGTACGCCTTTATCTACGGCCCGCAAAGCGGTTTTATCGTGGGGCTGATACACGGCCTGCTCAATTTCATTGAAAGCCCGTATATTCTCACACCTGCCACCTTCCTTTTCGATTACCTGCTTGCTTTTATGGCAATCGGCGTTATGGGTTTCTTTGGGAAACTTGCAAGAAAGGAACGCGGTATTGCCCCTATCGTGCTCGGTACGATTAGCGTATATGCGCTCCGCTTTTTATTCCATTTTTTCTCGGGCGTTATCTTCTTTATGGAAAACGCGATTTGGGTAGAATTCCCGTCTTGGGCGGTTTCCAACGCGTTCGTATATTCGTTTATCTATCAGTGCGTGTATATCCCTGCGGATGCCGTGGTAACCGCTATTGCCCTGATTATCCTTGGTAAAGCGGGCGTGGTGGATACGCTTGTCAAACGCTTGCGTCCAAAGTCGTCCAAACCCAGCGAAACTTTCGCACAAGAAAACGATTAGTAAACGGCGATTTCATTAAAAACGGCTTTATCTACAATGAGTTTGCCGTTTTGGATATCCACCTTTTTTACAACGCCTTTTACGGCAGGGAAGAGAATTTTCTTCCCTGCTTTTTCTATGGTATAAACGTCGTTGGCAAGGTTAGAAATATCCGTAACCGTGCCTAAAACTTCGCCGTCGTCCGTTTCGCAGGAAAGCCCTAAAATATCCACGATATAGTATTGCCCTTCTTCCAAAGCAGGCGCGTCGTCCCTATCCCCTTCTATCGTTTTACCGCGATACAGTTCCGCCGCGTTTCTATCCACAATACCGCGAAGCCCTACGTACGCAAACCCGTCACCGCCGACGCGGAAAGACAATATTTTGTACGGAGTACCGTCGATATACAACGTCTTAAACGCCTTTACCTGTTCGGGGAAGTCCGTAAACGTTTTTATTTTCAATTCTCCGCGAATCCCTTGCGGTTTTAACACTTCGCCTATAACCAGTTTACCCATAAAACTCCTTTTCCGTACCGCGCGTATATAGAGTAAAAAAAGGCCTTCTACGGAAAGCCCTTATTTTACTTTGCACGGCAAAAAATTATTCTTCCGCGCTGTCGCTATCCACGACGTCGCTACCTCTTTCGCGGATTTCAATTACGTACCGTTTGCTGTTTGCCGGCGTAGCAAAACGTACGATTGTACGCATTGCCTTAGCAATTTTGCCTTGCTTGCCGATTACTTTACCCATATCACTGGGCGATAAAACAACCGTCACTTCGATTACGCGTTCCTTTTCGTCAACCACGTATTCGACGTTTTCTTTGTCTTCGGCAAACTGCCCTACGATATATTGAATTAACTCTAACACAGTTCCGCCTCCTTTCAAAAAATCTACGTATTACCTATTTAAGGCTTATTTGGATTTTTTGTTGTTGGTTTTAGGTGCGCTAAGTTTTGCAGGTTTTTCCATTGCGCCGGTCTTTACAAGCAAGCTCTTAACCGTTTCGGTGGGTTGAACGCCCTTGGAAAGCCAGTCCTTTGCCTTTTCTACGTCAATCGTAAGTTCTACGGGGTCGCAGGTAGGTCTGTAATGTCCAACGCAGTCGATATATTCGCCCGTAGCAGCCTTTCTGCTATCTACAACAACTACACGATAGATAGGGTTCTTCTTGTCGCCCATTCTGAAAAGTCTCATTTTTACCATAATAATACCTCCAAAGTATATAAAAAATTTTTTATTTTATGTTTCGGGTTGCCCCGTTTTTCACGTTTTGATTACATTCTTCCGCTTAACAGGGAAGCCAGTTTCCCCTTTCCGCCACCTTTCAGCTGTTTCATCAGCATCTTCGTTTGGTCAAACTGTTTCAAAAGCTGATTGATTTCTTGCACCGTCGTACCCGAGCCTGCCGCGATACGGCGTTTTCTCTTGCTGTCGATAATCGACGGGTTATCCCGTTCTTGCTTGGTCATAGAAAGAATAATCGCTTTGGTACGTTCGATACGCTTTTCGTCCACTTCGCCTGCGTTTGCCTGCAACTTCGCACCGCCAGGGAGCATAGACAGCATAGCTTGCGCACCGCCCATCTTCTTCATCATAGCAAACTGTTCCAAATAATCGCTGAGCGTAAACGAGTTTGCCAACATCTTTTGTTGCATTTTCTTGGCGTCTTCTTCGGTAATCGCTTGCTGTGCCTTTTCAATCAGCGAAAGCACGTCCCCCATACCTAAAATACGCGACGCCATTCTGTCGGGATAGAACGGCTCTAAATCGGTGAGCTTTTCGCCCACGCCGATAAACTTAATCGGCTTGCCCGTAACCGCCTTAATGGATAAGCACGCACCACCGCGCGTATCGCCGTCCAACTTCGTCAAAATCACGCCCGTCACGTCCAATCGCGCATTAAACGTCTCCGCAACGTTTACCGCCTCTTGCCCCGTCATCGCATCGACCACGAGTAGCGTTTCCGTCACGTCTACTGCCCCTTTGATTTCTT
>JAFVOG010000138.1 GCA_017505945.1 Clostridia bacterium | reverse complement strand
TAAGAAAAAACGTTCCGTTTGACGAACACGACGTACAATTGCAATACGTCGTCACCGAAGACGGGATAGAGAAAATAAACGAATATGCAAAAAAAGACGGAGAATAGGTATGGGTTTCAAAAAAACGATGAAAAAAATAGGCAGATACACTTGGGAATTGTTAAAGATGTCCTTTCCCAGTTTGTTTATGTACGCCGCACTCAGTTTAATCGTCGTAATGCTGACGATGGGGGAAACGTTGACGTTTTCCGCAGGTAAAGCGACGTGGTGGGCGGTGTGCTTGGCGGGTGCGCTGGCGTATAACGGTTTGATGGCGTACGTGCAAGGCTCGTCGGGCTTTGAAATGCTCGTTTCGGGGAATATGAAGCGTATGTCGATGGAAGCGTTGGAAGGCGGATATAAAATGTCCACGTATAAGGAAGTAAAAGAATACCGCGCATGGAAAGGATTTGTCGTAGGCGGTATTTTAGCCATTTTACCTATCGTTACGGGCATTGTGTTTGGTTGCAATCAAGAACTCATTGACAGCGTATTTTCAAACGGTGCGGAGCAATCCAACGTGGGATTCGGTTGGGCATTTCTTATTTTATTGATATTCAGCGGTTGGTCAACGACGTTATTTTTGCTTATCAATACGACGGGGGCTACTATCAGTTATTTCGTATGTATTGCCTTTGCGGTATTGCCCGTGTTGATTACGGGATTTATGTATATCGCAGGCGCGTACGGCAAGCGTCGTAAAGCGTTAAAGGAACAAGAACTTAGAGACAGAGAATCGGAAAAACAAGCATCGACTACGCCGAAAGTCAATTACGGCGGATTGCCCGGCACGAAACCCAAAAAGAGAAAATAGCGTTTATGAGAATTATCGGCGGAAAATATAGAAGTAGGGTGCTTGTGGAATTTAACGGCAAGGACGTACGCCCTACGGCGGATAGGACGAAAGAATCGCTGTTTAATATTCTTTCCGTAAAGAGTATCGGCGCAAGGGTGCTGGATTTGTTTACGGGCAGTGGCAATTTGGGGTTGGAAAGCTTATCTCGCGGTGCGAAAGAAGTGGTATTTAATGACCTTTCCAAAGACAGTATCGCTATTGTGAAAAGAAATTTAACAGCGTTAAAAATCCCCGTAAACAGCGAAGAGGCTAAGGTGTATAACTACGATGCCTTAACGTGCTTAGACGTGGTAAAAGGCAAGTTTGATATCGTCTTTCTCGACCCCCCGTACGCCTTAGATATCGGACGCAAGGCAATAGAAAAAATCGTAAAAAACGGCTTGCTTGCGGAAAACGGTGTTATTGTGTACGAAAGGGATATTCCGTTTGAAGGCGAAGTGGACGGCTTGGTAAAATACGACGAAAGAAGATACGGTAAGGCGTATTTGACCTTTTTCAAAGGAGAACACAATGAATAACACTGGAAAAAAATGTGTGTTTGCAGGGACGTTCGACCCACCCACGCTTGGACATAAAGCGTTGATAGAAGACTGTTTACGGCTTTTTGACGAAGTGGTGGTGGCGGTGCTTGTCAATCCCACCAAACAGCCCTGTTTTACCATAGAACAAAGAAAAGAGATGCTTGCGCTTACCGTAGGGAAAAACGAACGGGTGAAAATCCGTGAATTTTCGGGCACGGCAACCGAGCTTTTGCGTGAAGAACAAACGGATATTTACGTACGCGGGATTCGCAACGGCGTCGATTTGGATTATGAAAACGCCAACTTATACGCAAGCCATAAATTAGATAAGGATATGCTGACGGTGTATTTGCCCTGTCGGCAGGAATTATTGCACGTCAGCTCGTCTATCGTACGAAACAGTTTGCAATTTCAAACGCCGATTGACGAATACGTAACCAAAGAAGTACAAGATTATATACGAAACATATATTGTAAATAAACCAACGAAGAAAGGAGAGAACGTTATGTTGGAAAAACAATACTTTATTCCCGAGCCGGAAGAATTCATTAGCGAATCCCCTATGACGGAATCGCTGAAAAAGATGAAGAAAGAACGTGACGAAGAAATCCGTGCGGTCATTTCGGGCACAAGCGACAAAATGCTGGTTATCGTAGGGCCTTGCTCCGCGCACGAGCCTGCGCCTACGCTGGAATATATCAAACGGCTTGGAAAGCTCAACGAACGAGTAAAAGACAAGCTGGTTATCGTACCGAGAATTTATACGAACAAACCGCGTACCAAAGGCGTGGGTTATAAGGGTATGTTTTTGCAACCCGACCCCGAAGGCGCGGCGGACATTGCGCGTGGGATAAGAAGTATTCGTGCGTTGCACCTTGCCGCAATGAACGAATCGGGATTGACGTCGGCGGACGAAATGCTGTATCCCGAAAATACTCCATACGTGGAAGATTTGCTGTCCTACCACGCAGTAGGCGCGCGCAGTGTAGAAGACCAACTGCATAGACAAGTGGCAAGCGGTATCGACGCGCCCGTAGGGCTGAAAAATCCTATGAGCGGGAATATTATCGCGCTTGTCAATTCCATTTTCGCGGCGCAAAGTCCGCAGGTGTTCAAATATAGAAACTATCAAGTGAGTTCGGACGGCAACCCGTACGCACACGCCATTTTGCGTGGCGGTGTAGATGGTTCGGGAGCGGACGTGCCTAACTTCCATTACGAAACGGTAATGCAACTTTTGGAGATGTACGACGGCTTGCAAAACCCTGCTATCGTTATCGATTGCAATCACTCCAACTCGGGCAAGCAGTTCCGTCAGCAAATTCGTATCGCGGAAGAAGTAATGCAAAATAGACGGTTTGATAAAGACTTCAAGAAGATTGTCAAAGGGTTTATGATTGAAAGCTTCTTGGTGGAAGGCTCGCAGAAACACGACGAAGTGTTCGGTAAATCGATTACCGACCCTTGTCTTGGTTGGGAAGATACCGAAAGATTGTTATTAGATTTGGCAAACCAAGTATAACGCAAAGGAGAAAGGATATGAAAATTGCATTTTTAGGGCCGGAAGGTAGTTATTCGCATTTGGCGGCGCAATCCTTTTTGAAAACGGAAGCCCCTAAGGGGGAAAGAAGAGTAAACGACTGGGACGAGTGTATTCCGTTCCGTAACTTTGCCGAAGTGTTTTCGGCGGTGGAAAACGGGAGAGTGGATTCGGCTGCCGTACCCATTGAAAACAGCTTGCAAGGCGGTGTATTGCAAAATTTGGATTTATTACAATCGTACGACGATTTGTACGCAGTTAAAGAAATTGTTGTTCGCGTTGACCACCGTCTTGTGTATAAGCAAGGCACGAAACTTAGCGAAATCGGCAGGGTATATTCGCACAGACAAGCGCTCGACCAGTGTGCGGAATATTTAAGCAAACAATTGCCGTTTGCGTCCTTGCGTGAAACGGAATCGACGGGGTTCGGCGTATCCCGTGCTTTGGAAGACCCTACGGGCAAGAGCGCGGCGATTGCAGGTGCGCACACGGAAGGACTGCGCGGTGGGTTTGTAATGAGTGAAGAAAGTATTGCGGACGAAAAAAACAACTATACGCATTTCCTGTTGATAAAAAAAGGCGAAAAGGCGTTGCCTTCGCAAAGTTCGCGCGTGTTCTTCTCTACGGTATGTCCGCATAGACCTGGTAGTTTGTTGGAATTGTTGCAAATCATTTCTAAGTACGGTATCAATATGACGAAAATTGAAAGCCGTCCCGTAAAAAATAAAGTGGGCGATTACCGTTTCTTTATCGAGGCGGATTGCAGTATCGGAGAAAAGGACGTGCAAGATATGCTTACGGCGATTAGGGAAAACACGTTAGAGTGTAAACTTTTAGGGGCGTATTGCGCGCAAGAATAAATCGTGAATATAAAATAAGACAGGCGAAAAAATGGCAAGAAGAAAGAAGACATTAGGGTTTGCGTTGGGCGCAGGCGGTTGCCGTGGCGTCGCGCATATCGGTTTTTTACAAGCGATGGAAGAAGCGGATATCCGTCCCGATTATATCACGGGCTGTTCGATGGGCTCGGTGGTGGGCGGTGCGTACGCCGCAGGCGTCAGCTTAGAACAAATGAAACAAGCGGTGTTTAAGCTCCGCTTGTTGGATATTATTGCGCCCACGACGAAAAGGGGCGGTTTTTCCGATACGCATAAAATTCGGAAACTGCTGGAAAAGCATATCGGCAATCCCGATTTTTCCGATTTGAAAATTCCTTTTCGGTGCATTGCGGTGGATATGGTAACCCAAACCACGTTTGAGTTTACGGAAGGCAACGTAATCGAAGGGATTATCGCGTCCAGTACGATTCCTATCGTGTTTAAGCCGACGGAAAAGGACGGTATGCGTTTGATTGACGGTGGGGTTTTAGATAGAGTGCCCTACCGTGAAGTTAAGGCTATGGGTGCGGACGTGGTGGTTGCCGTAGATGTATTAGGGCGGTTGGATTGTAGTAAAAAAATGCCGTCCACCATCGGGATATTGATGGAAACTATCGATTTGCTTTGTAATATCCGTTCGCAAATGAAACACGACCAAGACAAAGATATGATTGATTTTTGGTTAGAGCCTACGCTTGGCAATATGTCGCAGTTTTCCTTTAAGGAATTGCAATTTGCCTACGAAAAGGGGTATGAAATCGGCAAAGAATATGCGCCGAAAATTAAGCAGGCGTTAAAAAATACGAGAAAGAAAGGATAAAAAATGGATTTATTCGATTTTAACCACAACGAAGAATCGGCAAGACCGCTTGCGGAGCGTATGCGCGCAAATGCTTTGGACGAATTTATCGGACAAAAGCATATCGTTGCGGAAGGCTCGCTACTCCGTAGAGCTATCGCAACAGACCGTTTGGGAAGCTGTATTTTTTGGGGACCTCCCGGTTCGGGGAAAACTACGCTGGCAAACGTTATAGCCCTTCGTACGAACGGCGAATTTATCAAGCTCAACGCCGTCAACGCAGGAGTTGCGGACGTAAAAAAGGCGGTAGAAATTGCAAGGGAAAACTTGAAACTGTATAACAAGCGCACCTATTTGCTGTTAGACGAGTGTCACCGCTTTAATAAAACGCAAAGCGATTCGTTGCTCCCTGCAATCGAACAGGGTACGATTATTTTTATCGGCTCGACGACGGAAAACCCGTACGCTTCTATGACGCCTGCTATCGTGTCGCGGTGTAGGATATTCGAGTTTAAGCATTTGACTAAGGAAGATATCGTAGGGGCGTTGCATCGCGCGTTGACCAACCGCCATAAAGGGTTGGGAAAACAAAACGTTTTGGCGGACGAAGACGCAATCGAACATATCGCGCTGATGTCGGGTGGGGATTTGCGCTCGGCGTATAACGCGTTAGAGCTTGCCGTACTTACCACCGACCCCGACGAAAACGGGCGTATTCACGTTACCCTTTCGGATGCGGAACAGTCCATTCAACGAAAGGCGCTTTCCTATAATGAAGATACGTATTACGACTTTTTATCGGCGTTTTGTAAATCGCTTAGAGGTAGCGACGCCAACGCCGCCTTATACTACGCAATGCGCTTAATCGAAGGGGGATGCGACCCTATGTTGGTGGCACGCCGTTTGGTGGTGCACTCCGCCGAAGACGTAGGTATGGCGGACCCACGCGCTCTGCAAATGGCAACGTCCGCTATGTACGCTTTGGAAAAGATAGGGTATCCCGAAGCTATGATTCCTTTATCGCAAGCGATTATTTACGTGTGCGAAGCGGACAAAAGCAATTCGGTAGTCGTGGCTATGGACGCGGCGAAAGCGGACGCAAGGGAAACGCGCGACGATGAAATTCCGCCCTATTTGAAAGATACGTCTTTTGGAAGTAAGGAAGATAAAGCCATCGGCAAGACGTATAAATATCCGCATAATTACGGTGGGTACGTACAACAACAGTATTTACCCGATTCTCTCAAGGACAGGGTGTACTATACGCCAAGCGATAACGGGTACGAACAAGAAGTACAAAAGATAAGAAAGAAGAAAGGGAAAGACAAGTAACGCCTAAGGCAGGTACGAAACGAAGGAGTAAGAAAAATGAAGTGTTTATATTGCGATTGCACGGATAGTAAAGTGATTGATTCCCGTTCGGCTGACGACGATAAAGCGATTAGACGGCGTAGAGAATGTACGGGTTGCGGTAGGCGGTTTACAACGTACGAAACGATAGAAGTTATTCCCGTGCTCGTTGTGAAAAACAACGGCACGCGCGAATCGTTTAACACCGAAAAAATCCGTAACGGTATTATTAAGTCGTGCGAAAAACGTCCCGTACCTATGTCGGTTATCGACGATATGGTAACGGACATTTCTAAGCAAGTATATAACAGTATGGAAAGTGAAATTTCTACGAAAGAAATCGGGGAAATGGTTATGGACCGCTTGAAAAAGGTGGACGAAGTGGCGTACGTGCGCTACGCGTCCGTCTATCGTTCGTTTAAGGATTTGTCGTCGTTTATGGCAGAACTCAAACAAATGATGAAGACGGATAAGAAATAAGGAGAACGCTATGCAAACCAAACGCGTGCGGATAGGCGACACCGTTATCGGCGGTGGCGAACGCATCAAAATTCAATCGATGACGACGACGAAAACGGCGGACGTGGAAAGTACGATAAAGCAAATTGCCGAGCTGGAACAGGCGGGTTGTGAAATCGTACGCGTGGCAATCGCGGACGAGGCGGACGCGTATGCCGTTAAGACGGTAAAGGATAAAATTGGTATTCCGCTTGTCGCGGATATTCATTTTTCCCCTAAACTTGCCGTGTTGGCGATAGAAAACGGTGCGGACAAAGTGCGCATTAACCCTGGCAATATCGGCGGAGAAAAAGAAATCCGTTTGGTTGCCGATTGTGTAAAGCAACATAAAATCCCCGTGCGCGTCGGTGCAAACACGGGGAGCATAGAAAAGAATTTTTTAGAAAAATACGGCAAAAACGAATACGCGCTTGTGGAAAGTGCGTTGTATAACGTGGGCATTTTAGAACGGTTCGGCGTGGAAGATTTGGTCATTTCCGTAAAGGCGTCGTCCGTGCCGTTGACGGTATCCGCCTACGAACTACTTGCCACGAAAACGAGTTATCCTTTGCACGTGGGCGTGACGGAAGCGGGCACGACGGAAGCAGGGATTGTCAAGAGCGCGGTTGGGATAGGCAGTTTATTGCTGAAAGGTATCGGGGATACGATACGAGTATCGTTAACGGATAACCCCGTGCGCGAAGTAGAATCCGCTAAGCTGGTGTTGCGCGCTTGCGGTTTGGACGAAGAATACGTAGAAGTGGTGTCCTGTCCTACCTGCGGACGTTGTTCGTGGGAGAGCATGGGGCTTGCGAATAAAGTGACGGAATTTGTAAAGCCGTATAAGAAACGCGCAAAAATTGCGGTAATGGGTTGTGTGGTAAACGGACCTGGCGAAGCGAAGGACGCGGATTTGGGAATTGCAGGCGGAAACGGCGTGTGCCTTTTGTTTAAGAAGGGCGAGCCGTATAAAAAAGTGCCTGCCGAACAAGCGGAAGAAGAGTTGTTTAAGGAAATTAAGGCGTTGTTACAATGAAATTGACGGAATATTTACAAGAGCTACGCGTAATGAGCGGGCTAAAAAATGCAATTTTATACGGGATTACGATACACAAGAAATCGCTGGTTGCGGAATTTTCTATCGTTACCGATAAAACGTACGTAGAGGCGGAAGTGGAGCGTGCGAAACGTATCACGCAAACGTATTTGCCCGAAGGTTGGACTGCGGAAATAAAAATGATAAAACGCGTTCCCGACGCGGAGACGATTCGTCAACGCATCTTTGATTACGTGGCGACAAAATTCCCTGCGGTTTCCGCTTTTTTAGCTTTGGAGCATATCCAAGTGGAAATGTTGGAAAGCGGTGCGCATTTCGTGGTGGATATTGCATCGGGCGAACAGCCGTTGTTTTCGTCGGGCAAAATTTTAGACGACGTCAGCGGATATTTGCAAAGCTATTATTGCGGTACGTTTTACGGCAACGTGCGCATTGTCGAAAAAGAGCCTGTCGGGGAAGATTTGTTGGACGAATTGCCCGAAACGGAAGACGTGCCGATATGTGAAATTCGGCGTTTTCCCATTTGGGAATATGAAAAAATCGACGGCGCGGACGAAATTCCTAAATCGGCGGTATATATAGCCGACCATCACTTGACGAAAGGTGTGTATTCGGTTTGCGGTAAAGTAACGTATATCGAAGAAAAGCAATACGTAAAACGCAACGAAACAACGGGGGAAGACGTACAAAAATCCCGCTTTTCTATCACGCTTTCGGACGGTACGGGCAGTACGCGTATCACGTATTTCCCCAAGAAAGCGACGGTAGAAAAAATCCGCGATATCCGCACGGGGGACAGTTTGGTGATTACGGGAGAAAACGAACTGTTCAACGGCAATCTCTCGTTTAAGGCGAACAAGATTAACCGCGGTAAACAACCCGACAATTTTACTCCCGTAGCGAAAAAAGGAAAACCCGTTCCCAAACTGTATCATACGGTATTTCCGCAAGAATACGTCGATTATACGCAAACGGACTTGTTTGCAAGCTGGGATAAACCTGCCGATTTAACGGATAACGTGTTCGTCGTGTTCGACTTGGAAACGACGGGCTTAAACAACAGCCCAGCTATGGGAAAAATGGACCGCATTATCGAAGTGGGTGCGGTAAAAATCGTGCGTGGGGAAATTAAGGAACGTTTCTCTTCGTTCGTTGCTTGCCCCGATTGTTTGTCGGGGAAAATTATCCGTTTGACGGGGATTACCGACGAGGATTTGGTGGGCGCGCCGTCTATCGAAGACGTAATTCCTGATTTTTATAAATTTGCCGACGGCGCGATACTGGTAGGGCACAACGTTACGTTCGACGCCCGTTTTGTACAGTATTACGGAGAAGAAAACGGGTATTATTTTGGACATAGGCAGTTGGATACGCTCAACCTTGCACAGGAACTTTTGCGCGGTCAGTTGCCCAACTATAAACTCGATTCCGTAGCCGATTATTACGGTTTTACCTTTAACCACCACCGCGCCTTTGACGACGCGTGCGTTACGGCGAAGGTGTTTATAGAACTCATTAAAAAACGGGGTAAATTACCCGATTAACAACACGAAAGGGGGAAAGTATGGAACAGGAAGTTTACGGATTACTTGCCAAACAGTTTTCAACACCGCAAGAGGTTATGACGGAAATTATCAACCTGAAAGCCATCTTAAACTTGCCCAAAGGCACGGAACATTTTTTAAGCGATTTGCACGGCGAGTCGGAAACGTTTTTGCATATTTTGCGTAATGCGTCGGGGGTTATTCGCACTAAAATCGATTTGGCGTTTGGGGATACTCTGTCCGTGGAAGAAAAAAACGAACTCGCAGCACTCATTTACTATCCCGAAAAACAACTTGAAAAAATAAAGGGTACGGAAAACGAAAGCGATTTTTACGAAAAGACGTTGCACCGCTTGATAGAAGTGAGTAAGATGGTTACGGCAAAATACACCCGTTCAAAGGTGCGTAAAGCCTTGCCGAGAGAGTATCAATATATTATTGACGAACTCATTAATATGCCCTATCAAAGCATCACGAAAACGGAGTATTATTCCAACATTATTTCGGGGATAATCGAACTGGGCAACGCTGATAAATTTATCAGTGCTATGTGTTCGCTGATACAGCGTCTTGCCGTTGACCATTTACATATCGTAGGCGACATTTTCGACAGGGGTAACGGCGCGGATAAAATTATGGATAGACTGCGTCAGTACCACTCGCTGGATATCGAGTGGGGCAACCACGACGTTTTATGGATGGGCGCGTATTTCGGCAATCACGCTTGCGTATGCAACGTGATTCGTATCAACTGTGCGTATCGCAATTTACAAGTAATTGAAAATTACGGCATTAACTTACGCCCTTTGATGATGTTTGCGTTGGAAGAATATGCAAACGACCCGTGCGACGCATTTAAGATTTCCGACGTATATGGTGGAGAAAGCAATTTTGAGAAAAACGAATTGCTGGCAAAAATGACGAAGGCGATTACCGTGATTCAGTTAAAGCTGGAAAACGCGTTAATTTCCCGTCATCCCGAATTTGATATGGACGATAGAATTTTGTACCCGTCGTCCACGCTTACGGAAAAAGAAAAGGCGCTGATTCGCTTGCTTACGGAAGAATTTAAGAACAATAAACGGTTGGGCGAACACGTAGATTTTCTGTTAAAGCGCGGTAGCATGTATAAGGCGTTTAACGGAAACCTTTTGATGCACGGTTGCGTTCCGACTGAGCGCGACGGCTCGTTTTCTTACGTGACCGTCGGGGATAAAACGTATAAGGGCAAGGCGTTGTACGATAGGTTGGACTTGCTTGTGCGCAACGCGTCGAAAGGGGATAGATATTCCTGTGACTTTATGTGGTATCTTTGGTGCGGTAAAAAGTCCCCCTTGTACGGACGGGATAAAATGTGCGTATATACCAAATACTTTGAAAACCAAATAGAAAAGGAAAACAAAGACTGGTATTACGAGTACGTAAAAAACGAAGCGTTTTGTTTAAAAGTGCTTGCCGAATTTGGATTGTGCGGTAAAAATTCGGTTATCGTAAACGGGCATATGCCTGTAAAAGTGAAAGACGGCGAAACGCCTGAAAGCGCAAATTGCCGTCACGTTACGATAGACGGCGGTTTATCCAAAGCGTACCACTCCAAAACGGGTATTGGCGGATATACGCTGATTAGCAACTCGGAAGGATTGTTCCTTGTCAGTCACTCGCCCGACTTTTCCACGGCGGAACTTTTAGAACATTCCGTCGATTTGAAGAGCGAAGTGAGAAAATTGTTCGATTACGACCACCGTATTTTGGTAAAACAAACGGATAAAGGTTTGATTATGCAAAAGCAAATTGAAATTTTGAAAGGGATGCTGAAAAATTATTATAAAGTATAAACAAAAATTCCCAAAAAAGTTTGTCAAAACGGTTGCTATTTTTTAAGAAAGTTGGTATAATAAGAATACTTAATAGTTCTTGTGATTATTGAGAGTGGCGTTGCCACTCTCATATTTCATATAATAGAGCGAAAAAGGGGAAAATTTGTGAAAGTAAAAAGCATAGAAGAAATTCAATCGGCGCTTTTGCCTACGGCAACGCAAATGGGCATTGAAATTGTCGAAGTGGAATTTAAGCAAGGTAAAGAACCTGCGCTCACCGTGTATATCGACACGGAAACGGGTGTGGATTTGAATACGTGCGAAGCGTTCCACCGAGCCATCGACGGTATTTTGGACGAAGTGGACCCGACGTTCGGTTTGCCTTACACTCTCAACGTTTCCAGCCCCGGTTTAGACCGTCCGTTTAAGACGGAACGCGATTTCCAAAAGGCGATGGGACAAAAGGTGGAAGTTAAGTTGTTTGCTCCACAAAAGGGTAAAAAGTTTTTCGAGGCAACGCTTGTAGGATACGACGGGAATTGCGTAGAACTGGAAGATAAAGGCGAAACGCTGAAACTGGAAATTTCAAAAATTGCAAAAATTTGCAAGGCAATCGATTTTGACGGCTTGGATTTTGAATAAGAAAAAATAAAAATTGACAATAAAGATAAAAACACAGGAGAATGATATTATGGTAAACAAGGAGTTTTTTGACGCGCTTACGCAACTGGTGGCCGAAAAGGGTATCGACAGGGACGTATTTTTGGAAACGTTACAAAACGCGCTTACGTCCGCGTATAAAAAGCAATTTGAAGGCGGCGCGGAAATATCCGTTGTGTTGGATGCGGAAACCTATACGGTGGATTTTTGCGCAACCCGTTACGTCGTAGAAGAAGTGACGGACAAAGACAAGGAAATTTCTTTGGAAGAAGCGCAAGAATTAGACCCTGCGCATCAAGTTGGGGATACGATTGTAAAGAGTTTTATTCCTAAGGACTTTGGCCGTATTGCCGCGCAAACGGCAAAGCAAGTCATCTTACAAAAGTTGCATGAAACGGAACGCGATAACACGATGTCGCAATTCTCGGATAAAGAAGGCGAACTTATGGAAGGGACGATTCGTAAGATTGACGACCATAACGTGTACGTTGAACTTACGGAAAAGAAAGTGGAAGGCGTTATGCCCCCTGCGGACAGAGTACCTACCGAAAGATACGTGGTTGGCGATAAAATCAAGGTGTTCGTAAAACGCGTAAAGAACAACGGCAGAAATTCCCAAATCGTCGTATCGCGTAGCGCGCAGGG
>JAFVOG010000137.1 GCA_017505945.1 Clostridia bacterium | reverse complement strand
CGCTCGTCCCAGCCTTTACGGTAACCGTCGATTCGGACGTAGCCTTGTACGCCGTACCGACGTAGTTGGTTTTAGACGACGTGTTGTGGAGCATCATCACGCGCGAATCGTATTCTTCGTCGTCTTCCTTGTCTGCCGTGTAATCCCAAGTACGGGGGTTAGGCAAGCCTTCCAAAGCGTCCGTTTCCGCGTTTTTTACAACGGGTAAGTCTTCGTCGTCGATATTAAACGATTCGTAGAAGGAAAGAGAAGAGATATTGCGTTTGTCGTTGTCGTCGTCCGCTTTCCAGTCCCGATAATATTCCAACTTGTCACGGGTGGACATTTCTTCCCATTTTTCCGACGCTTGTGCTTCGGTTAAATCCTTATACGTTTCCGTTACGAATTTTTCGGTAAGGGTAGCCCATTTTTCCGTTTTCGTATCTACAATCCCGCTTGCGGACGTTGAAACGGTTGCCGTACCTGAAGCGTCGCTATCTCTACCGATAGACCAGCTTGCAGGGGACGTTGCGATGGGGTAGTTCCCGTCGTTGTCGTCAAAATTTTCAAATCCTGCGTTTTTAAGAAGGTCGGTATCTACGTATTCTTCGTTGGTCGTGTCGCTCGAAGAAGACGAGGAGGACGAAGAAGACGCTTCGTCTCCGCAAGAAGCGAAACCGAACGCCGTAGAGGTCAACGTCAGGATGGATAACAAAAATGCAAGAAATTTCTTGCGGGGGTATTGATTTGCTTTCATACAACCACCTTTTAATTTGATAAAGTCGCGTATTTTTCGCGTACTTTTACTACAAAGTTCTATATTTTACGTCGCGCATAATACACCACGCTATATTATTTTAATACAAAAATAATAACTTGGCAAGCATTTACGACGCGCAAACGGATAAAAAGTTTGATAATTTGCAAAAAAATACGCAAAATACAAGTGAAAAGGATAACGGGGGAGAAAAATATATGCAATCGGTAAAAGGGGATTTTGGCAAGCGCGTGCTTTGCGGTGGCTTGGTGGGGCTTGCCAACAGCACGTTTGGGGGCGGTGGCGGAATGATAGCCGTGCCCCTTTTAAGCAAAAACGGATACGGGGAAAAACAGGCGCACGCCACGGCGATTTTGCTAATTTTACCCATTTCCGCGCTCTCCTTTTTGCTGTACGTTTTTCGCGGTTTATACGACGTTGCCGTGCTTATTCCTACCGCGCTTGGCGTGACGGCAGGCGGTTTTTTAGGGGCTACTTTGCTCAATACATTGCCCGTCAAAACGGTGCGAATCGTCTTTGCTGTACTGCAAATGGTAGCCGGCGTATTTTTATTGTTTTTTAGGTGAGAAAATGGCGTTTTATCTGTATTTAATTTTGGCGTTTTTCGGTGGAATTCCAGCAGGTATGGGCATGGGTGGCGGAACGGTGACTATCCCCCTGTTGGTGCTCGTTGGCGGAGTACCGCAAAAAATAGCGCAGTCGGCAAATTTGTTTTCCTTTTTGCCTATGAGCATAGGTGCGCTTAAAAAGCACGCGCAAAGCGGACTTTTGGTGACGGAAGGGATAGGCGGTATTATCCTGCCAGCCTTGCTTTTTTCCGCGCTCGGCTCTATCGTCGTGGCGTATTTGCCAAACGAAATTTTGGGCAAAGCGTTCGGGCTGTTTTTAATCGTGTTGGGCGTTTTCACTCTAAAGAGTGCTCTTAAAAATTCGTAAAGGGAATAGGACGGGCAAACGGCGTTTTTTATGGGCGCAGGTTGCCCGTTTTTTATGCGCTTTCGTAAACAAAATGCACAAAAATTTCCGTCGAAATATGACGAAAACGGGAAAATTTGAAAAAATCGGTTATTTTTTTGAAAAAGGGTATTTACAAATAAGAATTTATATGGTAAACTATGGGAAAAATCATAGTATAACGGATAATAGGGTTATTAGATACAGTTATACGGCAAAAACAAAAGTGCGCCCGTTTGGAAAGACAGGCAGGAAGGTATAGAAAAACGGAGAGAAAACAGTGGAAAAAATCGGTATTATTGACTTAGGTTCGAATACGGCAAGACTCGTGATTGTGGATATGTTCACGGACGGTCATTTTATGGTCGTGGACGAATTGAAAGAAAGCGTACGTCTTGGCCAAGATATGGACAGGGACGGCTTTTTGAAACCGCAACGCATTGCGGAAACGATTAGAGCGTTAAAAATGTTCAAACGCCTTTGCGACGCAAGGGGAGTAGAACGCATTATTGCCGTCGGTACGGCAGCGGTTAGACGGGCGAAAAATCAACGCTCGTTTTTGGATGAAATTCAAGTAACTTGCAACATCACCATTCGCGTCTTGACGGAAGAAGAAGAGGCGGTGCTCGTGTATCGTGGCGTGATTAACTCGATGGATATTCCTAAGGGTTTAATTTTGGAAATCGGTGGCGGTAGCACGAAGATTATACATTACAACCGTAGAAACCTGTTAAATTACGCAAGCTTGCCGTTTGGTGCGGTGACGCTTACCGACTTGTTTGCGGGCGACGCAACCCCCGAAGAAGCGGCAAAACACGTGGAAGAATTCTTTACCGAACAGTTCAAGAAATTGCCTTGGCTTGCGGAAGTGGATGCGGAAACGCAAATGATAGGCGTGGGCGGTTCGTTTAGAAACCTGTTCAAAATTATGCGTATGGTGAAAAAATATCCTTTGGATATGCCCCATAATTACCGCGTGGAAACGGAAGATTTTGCAGGGATTTACAATATGATTAAAGTTTTGGACGTGGACAAGCGTAAGCGCATTAAAGGGCTTTCGCCCAACCGTGCGGACATTATGCCTGCCGCGTTGGCAATCGTCAATTCGTTCGTTTCGTATATGAATATCCCTGCGTTTACTATCGGTGGCTGTGGGCTGAGAGAAGGGCTTATGCTCAATCAAGCGTTGCCCGTAACGACGGAAAAACCCATTTCGGACGTTTTGGGGTATAGCTTGGATACGCTTATCAAGTATTACGGTTGCGACGTAAAGCACGTCGAACACGTGACAATGCTTTCCGTACAGCTGTTCAAACAGCTTCGCGTATTGCATAAGTTCCCCCGTCAATATCTCAAAGTATTGAAAATTGCAGCGTATATGCACGACTGTGGCGAACGGGTTAAATTCTATCAACACGCAAAGCATAGCTGGTATATGATTTTGAACTCGTCTATCTTCGGCGCAACGCATAGAGAACTTATCTTGGCGTCCTTTGTGGCAGGCTGTCACAACCGCGAAGACGTACCTGTTGCCGAATGGCAAAAGTATAAGGATATCGTCTTGGAAGAAGATTTCGAGGCGGCGAAAAAGCTTGGCGTATTGCTCCGTATTGCGGAAAGCTTAGACAGGTCGCACTGCGGTGTGGTTACGGGCTTGGATTGCGACGTGCTTGGCGATTCGGTTATTATGAAGACGGTCCTTGCAGGGGATGCTGCTTTGGAAATCCGCGACGCAAGTATGGCAAACGGCGAATTCAAGCGCGCGTTCAAGAAAAATTTGGAAATTTTGTAATTGCGAAAGAAAAATCGCCCTTTTTCTCGGCGTAGAAAAGGGGCGGTTTCTATTTGAAAAGACGATGGAATGGATTTTAGCAAGCGCATCTCCAAGGCGCAGACAACTTTTGAAAGAAATCGTACCCACTTTTACGGTATTGCCTGCCAAGGGGGACGAACGGGTGGAAGACGTGCCCCCGCACGAGCTCGTGCAATCGCTTGCCGTGCAAAAGGCGGAAGAAGTTGCGACGCTCCCGCAGGCAAACGGTAAAATCGTGCTGGGTGCGGATACCATCGTTGTTTTGGACGGGGAAGTGCTTGGAAAACCCAAAGACGAGCAGGACGCCGTGCGTATGCTGACGGCGTTATCGGGGCGAAAACATCAAGTTTATACGGGTGTTTGTATCCTTTATCCCGAAAACGGAGAAAATAAGAAAACGGTGGGGTTTGCCAAGACGGACGTGTATTTTAATACGCTTACCAAGGAGCAAATCATACGCTACGTGCAAACGGGTTCGCCTATGGATAAAGCAGGGGCGTACGGCATACAGGACGGGGATTTAGTAGAGCGTATTGACGGTAGCTTTTCCAACGTCGTGGGGTTGCCCGTAGAACTGTGTAGGAAAATGGCGGAACGCCTGCCAAAATAAGACTAAACGCATACCTGTACCCACGAATTAGGTGCAGAAGGAGTGTATTATGTGGAAACTTGCAATCGACCTTGGCTCGTCGGTGACGAAAATTTACCGCGCGGATACCAACAACGGTATCGTGCTTGTCGAACCGTCCTGCGTGGCGGTTTCGGGCGCGGAAGAAAGCGTGCGCGCTTGGGGACGAGAAGCGAAAAATTTAATAGGAAAAACTGCCGATTGCACCAGCGTCGTCTATCCCGTATTTGAAGGAGAAATCGTGCGTCCGCGTTTGGCGGCGGAGATGCTTACCGAATTTTTACAACGCGTAGGCGTAAAGAAAAGCGCGTTTCGCCGTGCACAAATTCTAATGGGAATTCCCTGCGGAGCGTCGCAAGCTACCGTAAACGCATACGTCAACTTGGCGGAAGAATGCGGTTTGAAAAACGTGTTTTTCGTAGAACAGCCCTATCTCGTCGCAACTAGCGTAGGGGCAACCGTCGGTTCGTTTGAGCCCGTGTTTTGCTTGGATATCGGCGGTGGCACGACCAACGTCGCTGTAGTGAGCGTGGACGGCATTATTTCGGGGCTTTCTATGAATATCGGCGGAAACAATATGGATTTGAGTATTCGTATGGATATTCAGGAACATAACCGCTTGCAAATCGGTGCGCTTACGGCGGAACGTTTGAAAAACGAACTCGTCAACTTGTCACCGACGGCAATGGGTGCAATGGTTGCGGAAGGATGTTCCGTCGATTCGTACCGCCCTGCTTCCTCGTCTATCCGTGCGCAAGAAATACGAAGCTGTGTTACGCGGTATTTGGACAAAGTGGTGGAATACGCCACGATGGTAATTCGCAATTTGCCTGCGGAAGTTGCCGCTATTGTCAATAGGAACGGCGTGTATCTTTCGGGTGGCGTGATGAAAATTCCCGGCGTGGCGTCGTATATCGGCGAACGGTTGGAAATGCGATATTTTGTTAGTGAAGAACCGCAATTTTCCACCGCGCAAGGCGCAGGCGCGTTGCTAAGAGATAAAGACCTGCTTCGCAGTTTTGCCAAAGAAATAGATTGATTTGGATAATCAAATCCCCGACTTTTTTGAAAAGTCGGGGATTTTTTTGTCAAAAACCGTTGACAATGCGTTACAATAGGATTATAATAATGTCATATAAAATTGTGACAAACGAGGTATGCAAATGAAGAGATACGTATTGTATAATCCGTACGCAGGTAACGGGGGAACGGAAGGTGTAGCGCAAAGCTTGGCGGAACGTTTTTCCGAAGAAGAAATCATACTCAAAAGCGTTTTGGAAATTGCCGATTATAGCGAATTTTTACAAGGGTTGGAAGGCGGGGATAAAGTAACGCTGTGCGGTGGCGACGGCACGTTAAACCGCTTTGCTAACGCGTGCAAAGGCTTGCCTTTGGACAAAGAGATTTCCTATTACCCTACGGGTAGCGGTAACGATTTTGCCAAGGATATTGCAAAGGAAGGAGAAATGCCACCCTACGTGATTAACGGGTATTTGCAAAATTTGCCCACCGTTACGGTAAACGGAAAGGACTACGCATTTATCAACGGCGTGGGTTTTGGGATTGACGGATACTGTTGCGAAGTGGGGGATAAGCTGAAAGAAAAGGGCAAAAAAGCCAACTATACGGCAATTGCCGTTAAGGGTTTGTTGTTCCATTATAAGACGTGCGGTGCAACCGTAACCGTGGACGGGGAACAACGCTCGTTCAAAAACGTATGGCTTGCGCCTACTATGTTCGGTACGTATTACGGCGGTGGGATGATGCCTGCGCCTAATCAAAAACGGGACGGAGAAGAAAAGCAATTGTCCGTATTGCTGTTCACGGGCAAAAGTAAGTTAAAAACGCTGATGATTTTTCCGTCTATATTCAAAGGCGAGCACGTCAAAAAGGAAAAATATACCACCGTGCTTTCGGGTAAGGAAATTACCGTGCGTTTTGATGAACCGAGAGCGTTGCAAATCGACGGCGAAACGATTTTAGGCGTTACCGAATACACGGCAAAAGTATAAGTGTGTGTTTACGTACGAGTAACAAGAGAAACGAAATAAAAAAAGCAAGAAGGGTTACTTCTTGCCGTTTGCGCGGTCGGAACGTTGCCGACAACTGAATTATCAGGCGCGCGTCCTTACTATATAGTACAGCAGGTTATGAAAAAAAGACAAGGCTTTTTTGCATACGATAAAACGAAAGGGAACGAATCGTTAACGCCACCGCGACAAACGTCGCGGTGGCGTTTTTACACGCAAAAAATTTTTTTGAAAAAAATATAAACTTTTTTTGAAAAACCTAT
>JAFVOG010000136.1 GCA_017505945.1 Clostridia bacterium | reverse complement strand
GTCTTTATTCGATTTAATGGAATCTTTATAAGCGTAGGCGCTTCTCCCTGCTTATAGTTACCTATCGGGTTAAGCTTGACTGATGCGTTACCGCTTGAAATAAACGCCGTGTCCTTGTTAAGTTTTGCTATACCAAAACTCCCATATGCTCCGCCCCATTCGAGTTCGTATATGTCTTCTATTTTTTCAAAGTCGTTTACTACGGCAAACGTGGGGTCTATCGAGTTTTCCGCCACAACGTTATTCGTTTGCTTTGCGTAACTTCCTAAACTTAAGCACATAAGCGTTGCAATAGATATTGCTAACGACTTAATCTTTTTATTCTTCATACTTTCCCCCTTAACCTTGCGTTATTCTGATATTATCCACGTAGAACACCTTATCACCACCCACCGTGTCTTTTTCTAACCAGCAAAGGTTAAATTCCCCAGGGGTTTTGATTTTTGCATACGCGCTTTCGTTGTATACCGAACGGTGTTTTTGGTCCTTAATATAGGACGCGGAATTGATTTTCGAGAACGGGATTTTGAAGGTCGTCCACGTCTTGGGCTGTGCATAGAAGTCAAACTCCGTTCTAAACACGTACGGGTTGATAGGTTGCCCGTTTTCGTCCGTTGCCGTTACGTCCGCGTGGAACCATACGTAAAATCTAAACTGCTCTTCCTGTACGTTATATACGTCAAAGCTGAAATAGGTATTGTCGTAATCTTTCGGGTCAATTTTCGTGAAATCCGAACGCTGTAACAATTCCTTGATAAAGCTGACACAGGGTTGTTTGGTGCTCGTTGTATCCGTGCCCGATTTTACCGTCAGTTGCATAGCATATTGACCGGACGTCGTCGCGATATCGTGCTCGGACGCTTTTACCACTTTTACTTCGGGAATACAAAGCTCACTACCCGTATACGCGATATTCGGTTTGAACGTATACCATTGGAATACCCGTTCAAAATCGCAAATTTCATTCGGTTCTAATACGAACGCGTCTTTAATTTCCGCATCTTTCGTCTTATAGCAAAGTTTCATATCGTCCAAATACAACACGGGCGCGTCCTTTACGTAAGACGATTGCGTATTTTCAAATTGCAGGTAGATACCCTGTACGTTGGAAATCATTTCGGGCGTTACCTTGGACGCAATCGCGGCGGCGTTAAAGTCAATATAATACCGCACCTGCGTCCATTGTTTGCTCGGCAAGCTAAACGTATCCCCCGAAAGAGTGGAAATTTTATCCACCGTTTCGATACCCGTAACCATACCCACCGTTACTTTTTCCATTTCTTCACTTGCGTTATACATCCAAAAACTGATATAATCTAAGTTTTTGAAATCGCTCACGTCGTAGTCGAACGTCGTGGATATAGTCGGCCAGTAAAGCAT
Organism: Clostridia bacterium; assembly: GCA_017505945.1. Classification (GTDB taxonomy): domain Bacteria; phylum Bacillota; class Clostridia; order Christensenellales; family Borkfalkiaceae; genus Scatosoma. The sequence goes on along the minus strand of JAFVOG010000136.1, from coordinate 7,894 downwards.
AGGCTTGGTATTTGTTTCACGCGTACCTAAGGGTTGAATTTTACAAGAGTATGCGCCCGAGCGAACGAACTCTAATTCTTCGTTTCTCGATACCTTACCAAAATTCAGCATCAGCTGGGTCGTTTGAAAATCAGGTCCCCAGTTTTCAAAATCTCTGAAAATAACGGTTGCACCTGCATTTTCACCTGCGCTATCTTTTTCTTTTTTACACGCGCCAAACGACAAGATTGTCGTTGCTACTAAAAGTAAGGAAAGTAATTTTTTCATCGTTTTCATTGTTCATTCCTCCCCTTAGTTATAGTAGACAACGATATCTTTCAAATACAAATCTCTTGCTACTTGCGCGTTCTTCGTACCGTCTTTATTATCGGTGATATAAAGGAGCAAGTGTTCTACAATACCCGTTTCCGTAATAGAAAGCGCACTCAAATCGAGCGTTACGCTGTTTTGACCAGGTGTTAAGGTTATCGTCGTGACGTCAATATAAATGCCGTTTTCTTTCTTCTTACCCTTGAACGTAATCATAATATCCGTTTCATTCGGGTTATAGAAATGTAAAATCAGTTTACGGTTTTCAGGTTGTAAGCCTGCAATGAAATCACCTTCAAAACGGATAACTTGGTCGGGCGTATTCGTATTAGGCAAGCTCATCTTCAACACTTGAATACCCGTTTCGCTCGGATAGAACGCATTACCGTCTACCAGCGAAAGCGTAGGTTTCACGCCTTGTTTTACAAAGCTCGTCGTAAACGTAGACGCGTCGCAAATTGCAATCTTACCGCCAACGCTTTGTTTATAGGTATACGTTTGACCGTCTATTTCAAAGGACAAATTCAAGAGATTTTCTTCTTGTGAACGCATTACTTCTACCGTGTAAATATAGCCGTCCGCAACCTGTTTTTTATTTGTTACTTCTTCGCCGTTTGATTTTAATACGGTATCCCCTTTCAAGTATACCTTATAGGTGTTTTTACCGTAATCGTCTTCCTGCGAATCCATAATGCACATCTGTGCAGGTGATGCCGTACAGTTGGCAAGCTGTAATAACGCCGAACGCGTATCTAAAAAGGTTTGGTCGTTTTTGTTATAAATTTTCGTACCGTTATAAAGTGCCGAACCGAGCTCGCTAATGGACGCTTTGGTATTAAAATCCTCGCCCGTACGCGCTTCAATATCCGTATACGTTTGTTCTAAGGCATACAAAAGCTCGTATTCTTCCAAACCGTCGCGAAGCGCCTCTAAACGCAAGGTGGAAACGGGTACGTCTAAGCCGTACTGTCCACCAGGGTAGAATAAGTAACCGTTGCCGTTGGAGTTGGTGTATCTAAATACGTTGGAATCATAATAATCGTCTATCGGCGCGTATTTATTATCTTTCATAAACCGCCCCATTATATTCGTCGCCCAGTATAATAGACCTTTGACGTCATACTCCGCCATTATCCAACCGATAGAACGCAGGTTGACGGCGTCTACTTCCGTATTAAAGCAAGGATACGGCGCTTTGCTGTGATAAAACCATTTTTGTTTCTGTTCCGCATATTGCGCGCGTTGTTCGGGGGTATCGTATCCGTTTGCATTCGGACACCAGCATTTTACGTACGGCGCGTATTGTTCGTTGTAATGCTCCGTAACGACAAATCTATCCACAAAGCTACGGACAGACTCGATATACTCTGCTTGCCCCTCGGGGTTATCCTGCAATCCAAATTCTTCGGGCGTGTTTTCAATCTCGCTTACAATCGTTTCCAAGCACTCTTGTAAAATAAACCATTGTGCTTTCGTTTCGTTGAAACGGTTATGCGAAACGGGCTCGTCAACGTATTGCGCTGTCATTTTATCGACCATATTTAAGTTTTTCTCTACGCTCTTTTTAATGATTGCACGCATATCCGCCATAAACAGCGCTCTATCAAACGAAGTTAAAGTAATTTCTTCATTTGTATCGGGGTCGGTATATATTACCGTTTCGTTTTTCACAAAAAAGCAAAGATTAGAGCATTTGGGATTTCTTAAAAATTCGTACGCTTTATCCGCAAAAAATTGTACGCTTTCCGCGTCGCCTTTGCGATTACGCATTAAGGCTGACGGGGCTAAACGGTAATCAATCAGCGCCTGTGTATACGCGTCCTGCATATCCTGCGAATAATTCAATTCACCGTTTTGATAAGAACCATTGGAGCCCATAATAGTAAGCAAATTGTTTTCTTGGCTCACGCGTACGTCGAGAATTTCCAAGCGCACGGGTATTTCCTTTTCAAACACCTTGAAATCCAGCTTAATTTTACCCGTATATACGCCTGCTTTTACCCAGTCGTATTCGGTATAATCTTCATTTGCCGTCGGCGTCATATCAAAACGGAAGGTAATACCTTGATTTTCGTTTGCAACAATGGTATTTTCTTTATATTTCACCGCCGCGTCAAAAGGTAAAATGGCGTCGGGATAGTACCCCGTTTCCGCACCCGTTGCCGTTTCAAATATACTTTCGATTATCATATATTTTTGCTTATATACGTCAATGCGGTCCTTGGGGAACACCGTTTCGCCGTCTTCGTGGACTAAGTCAAACGCCGTAACGGTATATTCGGTAACGTCTTTTTCGGGCGTAATGATAATTTGAGAATTTTCATATTCGCCGTTCGCAACGACCATATCGATTGCAGGCTCCGTTTTAATGCTCTCGTCGTATTCTTTCTCCTTTAAGATTTTAAGGGTGGGTAAACACGACCATATTTGCACTTCGGACGCGCTGGTTACCGTATTGAGCGTTTCCACTTCGTCGTCTTTACAGGCGACGGAAAACATCATCATTCCGCAAATTCCAAGCGAGAGTAACCGTTTGAATTTGTTCATTTATTTTCTCCTAATTTGGTATTAAGCTAAACCTGCAAGCTCCATAGCAAGTTTGAAAGCACCGTCATTCCAGTTCGCTTTCGTTTCGTCGTTGAAATCCTTAGGCGTCTTGGTGTTACCGCTTGCCGAGAAGGTCGAATAGATATCTTTATAGTTTGTCAAAGGCACTAAACCGCCGTATCTTACCATGGGCTTGTTGTCCATATCAGGCAAGGTATATATGTCGTATCTACCGTCGCTTAAATACAGCAATCTATCTTGATGGAAAGGCGTTAATTGACTATACAGCGAGCTTTCTTTGCTAAATTCATACTTAAACGGCAAAGTGCTACCGCCCGTCGCTTTTGCATACCCTTCAAACGCGATATCCGTCGCCATAAACCGCAAGAAATCAATCGCAACCGATTGCGCCGTGGATACGGTGGGAATAACGCCTGCGTGGCCTGCACCTATCGAATATACGATACTTCTCGCTTCCTTCACTCTGTCAAAGTCGTCTTGGGTAACTTCATAACCCGTACCGCTCAGCGCCGTCGAGCCTGCGTCCATTGCCTTGATTAAAGCACGGAGCTCGTTATCGTTCTCCACCGAAAGGTCGGGAAGTACGTCTTTGAGCGCGCTAATCACGGGAATATTCATCATACGGATATCCGAAACCGCTTGCCCTGCCGTCTTCATATCTGCACGCGTTTTCGCCATTTCGTTATCGAACCAGTCGCCGTTTACGTGGAAAGCGTATTTACCCGAAAGCATATTCGTTTGGCTGACCATAAAGTTATCCGTATGTGAATTAGGGCTTAAATAGCCTTTATCGTAATCCAAAATTTGTTCAAAGACTTTCAACGCCTCTACACGTCCGTTCGTGCCAAGTGCGTTATCGTCAAAAATTTTGTTGGAATAGGACGTTGCGCCGTATTCGTCTACGTATAAACCGCTATAAAAGTTTTTCCACTTTTCTATACCGTCGTATTGAGGCCACAAAATCCAGAACAAATCGTTGAAATACCCTGCCTCGCTCGATTGAATAATCGAATATCCGTTTTCGTTACCGCTTGCCGACGGGTTGGCTTTAATTTTTGCGCAAGCCTCGATAAATTCGTCCGTCGTTACGGGCAATTCCGTTACTCCGCATGCGTCCAAAATGGCTTTGTTGTAACAAAAACCGGACATACCGCCTGCCCAAGGGATAAAGTAATATTGTGCAGGACTTTTTGCCGTTTCATAGTATGCACAGCCTTCCATATAGCTTGCGTCCAGCTTATCCTTAAACAAAATATCTTCCCCTGGAACTTTTTGATTATACACGACTTCGGTAAGGTCGAGAATCGGACCGTTCTTTGCCGCCGCGCCTTGTAAGCCGTCGATACCGAACAGCAAATCGAAGGTATTATTTTTCGGTGCGCTCAATTTACTTTGCGCAAACGTTCTGTTATCGTTATAGGTATAAGAAATGTTCAAATTCGGATATTTTTCTTTTACCCAGTCTTGCTGTTTGAACAAATCCAACAAATCCACGCACCATTGATAGCCGTAACCTTTATTTACGATATACACTTCTAAGTCTTGGTCGCCGTTCGCTACCTTTTTAGAGCAACCCGACGCGCAAACCGCACTACCAACCAACAGAGCACTCAGCCCCAAAGCCATTATTTTTTTCATCTTTACCTCCTACGCTTGATTTTAGCGTTTTTGTTTTTATTTTTAACCTTTCAAACCGCCGACGGAAAAGTTTTTCATAATTACGTCCGAACAGCTTGCAAACACGATAATCACGGGAATGGTTGAAAGCACCAACCCTGCAAAATACGAAGGATAATCCCCCGAACGCGTGAACGATTGCTCGATAATGTAAAGACCAGACGCTACGGTCGGATAATCAGGCAAATACAAAAGTGGCGTCATATAATCGTTCCAAACGCGGATAAACGCTACGATAGACAAGGTCAAAATTGACATAAACGCCTGCGGTAACATAATTTGGAAGAATACCTTTAATTGACTTGCACCGTCTATGAACGCCGCCTCGGCGTAGCTCCAAGACACGTTAGAGAAAAATCCGTACATAACAAGGAAATTAAACCCGAAACCGCCAAGAGAGCTCAATATAACGTATAACGGGGAATTGTAAATTCCTAAATCGGACGTGAGCTTAAACATTGCCCCCGTATTTCCGACGATAGGTATCGTCATAGAAAAGATTGCAATCGTATACATGGCGTTTCGGAGTTTGAAATTGTATTTAGACAAACAATATCCCGTACAAGCGCTACAAAACACACCGCCGAAAATGGTTACAAAACAAAACCAGATGCTATTGAAAAACATTTCCACAAGTCCGATTTCACGACCCGACGAATCGACCATATTCATTTTAGAAATTGCCGTTATATAGTTTTCAAAATGCCAGCTGGACGGTAAGGCAAACGGGTTGGTCGCGGAATTGTATTCCAAATAAAACTGAAACGAGTTGATAATCATAAACAGGAGCGGATATACTATCGTTAATGCGTATAAACCGAAAAGAACGCTGATTATGATATACAAAATCTTTTCTTTTCCCGATTTATGCGTTAAAATCGACGCCGTTTCGTCCATTCTTCTTTTTCTTTTTACGTTCAACATATCGCCACCTCAATACTCTACCGTGTCCACTTTACTCATTAGCTTTCGAATACCTAAAATAAGGGGTACGCTAATGAGAGTAAAGCTCATGCCTGCACAGGATACTAAATTGTAGCTACCCGTACCGCCGAGCTGTCCGTTGCCGTATACTTGGGTAAATATCCAAAAAGCTATCGTAGACGTTTCGTACTTACCGTTCGTTAAGAATAATACAGGTCCGCCTGCGCTGAATATATTCGTAAAGAGCAATACGATTTGGGTGGAAATAGTCGGCCAAATTAACGGCAAAACGATACTTACGACTTCTCTTGCAGGGCCACAGCCGTCCAACTTCGCAGCCTCAATGATTTCCGTCGGTATTCTCGCCATACCGCCTGTAAAGAGTAATACGTCTGTGGTAAAGCCCGTCCAAATGGTATATACGACGATTACCCAAACGGAAGAGCTCGTTCTTGCCAGCAAGCCCTCGGGCGGGAGCGGATTTCCAAACCATTTCATAACCGCACCCAAAGGTCCGTCAGGGTCGATAAAATTCTTAAACGCCGTTACCATAACTAAGCTCGGAATAACCGCAGGCAAGTAAAATACAATCCTGTATAATCCGTAGCCGTATACGCGTTTGTATAAGAAAAATGCAATAAACAGCGAAAGCGGTAAGGTTATGAGTAAATGCACGGCGAAAAACAAACCCGTGTTTCTAAGTGCAATACCGATTTCACCGCCTTTCATTGTGATGCTGTTATATAAAAGCTTAAAATTGACTAAGTCAAATTCTCCCGTTCTGGGATGTTGAAACGCAAGTGCAAGCGAGCTTACATTGACGTACAGCCAAAATACAAGCCAGTTCAAAACAGGTAACACCATCAACACGATAAGCGTAACGGTCGTTTCGCGCTTAAAGGCATTTTTCTTCTTCGTTTCGTGCATATTTTCACTCCTACTCCATTTATCTTTTCCGATTTTATGCTATCATTGTACCACAATAAATTATAAAATCAATACTTGTTTTTGCGAAAAACATTATTTTTATTGCTATATTCTTGACAAAACGATTTTTTGCTGTTATAATATTAGAAAAAATAGGCAAAAGGATAAATTTATGGCAATCGAATCGCACGTACATTATAGTACCGATAATAATCTCTTTCTTTACCACCATAAAAGAGAAGTTTTTCATAAAAACGAAGAAAAAGAAAACGTCAACCACGCGCATTTACAATACGAAATTATTTATTTGGTGGAGGGTGAGCTTTCGTGTATTATTGAAGGTAAACTGTACCGTTTAACCAAAGGCGATATTTTACTTATTCGCGCCAACGATTTCCATACCATCAATATCGTTTCCAACGTTTATACACGAAAAGTTATTCAATTTTTCCCCGCGTTTATCCCCTTGTCCGAAGAACAGCGCAACGATTTATTGCGTCCCTATCAAGTCTATAATAAAAATTTCGACTCGGTTATTTCGTCTAAAATCGTTAGTTTATACGGTTTGGATAAGTTTTTTGAAAAAATTGAAACGGCACAAACGGAGCTTTCTTCGGCTATTTACATAATGAATTTACTCCTTGAAATCAATAACCTGCTTGCTTTTTATAAGATGCAACCGAATTTTACTTATACAAGTAGCATTATCACCGATATTATTGATTACATAGACAATCATTTAACTTCAAAAATCACCTTGGAAGATTTACAAGAAGCGTTACACCTTTCTAAGTTCTATATTTCGCACCTTTTCAAAGAAGTCATGGGCACAACGCTTGCGCACTACATCATGGAAAAGAAAATTCGCTACGCCGAAAAGCTTATTTTTGAAGGAGTTTCCCCTACGGATGCAGCCATTACTATCGGTTATAATTACTCAAACTTTTATATCAACTATAAAAAAATCACTCATACAACGCCTTCTAAGACCAAAAGCGGTCATTTCAAAATCTATTAAGTGCAAAAAGAAAAATACCCGTGGGGTTTACAAAACCTCACGGGTATTTTTGATATTTCTACGTTTTACATCAATTTTTCCAGCATCTTTTTAAGCGCGTATTTACAATGCTCGTACGTTAAACCGCCTTGGAAATACGCGGTGTACGGTTCTTTGACGGGCGCGTCAGCGGAAAGCTCGATACTTGCGCCTTCTACAAAACAGCCTGCCGCCATAATAACCTTACTATCGTACCCTGGCATATCCCAAGGCTCTAAGGTTACAAAGCTATCCACAGGTGACGCCTCTTGCACCGATTGAATAAAGGCGCAGAGTTCTTCCGCTGTATTAAAACGAATCGCACGCGTGATGTCCGCAGGCGTTTTATCGAGTTTGGGGAAATTCTCATACCCAAGATTTTCCATACATTGCCCGATAACAAGGCTTCCCTTTATCGCCTGATTGACGGTATGCGGCGCCATAAACAAGCCC
>JAFVOG010000135.1 GCA_017505945.1 Clostridia bacterium | reverse complement strand
TTCGAGCGTAATGTCCTCTGGCTGAAGGACGAAAAGGTTCTGCTGGTTGTCCGACGAATCTTCCATACCGTTGATGAAATAAACGTATCCGTCCTTTTTAACGGCAAAACCACCGTTGCTTTCCGCTTTGGACTCGGTAGATTCGTAACCCGTAAGCGGGGTACTCGTATAATTGTCCGCCCCACAGCCCGCAAACGCGCCGACCGCGCCTACGCAGGTTACCGATAAGGCAAGAGAGAGAATTTTTTTGCTAATATCCTTCATAACAGGACTCCTTAAAAATGTTTGTCCATATTGCCTGTTTTTTTACGAAACTGAGCGTAAAACAACAAAACGGCATTATCGACTATTCTAACGCATATTCTATTATATATCAAAACGGAAATCAAAGCAAACAAAAACGCCCCGTTTTTTTCGCTTTTTTAAGTGAAATTTTCAAAAAGGAGATTTTTTGACCTTGGAACCCTTCGGAATTTTACAATTTTTACAATCTTTGCTACCGCAAACCCAAAAAACCGACGACGAACCGCCGTCGCAAACGGAAGAACCCACTAACCAAAAATCGGAACAGTCCGCAAAGGAGCAAAGCCCGAACCAAGAAGAAAACCGCGCGACGGACGCAATTTTACAATATATGGAAGAACACGACAAGCGCGCAAGAAAGTTGAAAAGATAAATAAAAAACGGGGGACTGCCCCTGTTTTTTACATTCCCCTGACGTGTTTTCCTCGTAACGTTAAACAGTAGCACTTTTTTGTCCCTGTTTTATAATTTGCTTTATGCATCAAAAAATGCAACTCATACTTCTTATCTTCGTAATATATTTCGCTTGTTATAATGCTATGCTTTTCTTCTTTCAAAAATTCAATTTCCTCTTGTCCCTCTAAAAATTTGCCCTTTATAATACGTAATTTCTGAATTTTATTATTTTTCTCAATCCATAATTTGACACTGTACTTTTTTTCTTCTATTTTACAAATGGTTACCCCTCGAAAATCTCTAACACGTAAACGCGCGCACAATTTTTCTTCCGCTTTTATCGAAATACTTTCACCTATCGTGCAAAGATTTTCCCATTTTCTCTTTTGCTTTTGAGCAAAATCAACCAGTAATTGTTTTACCGCTTTGCTCGTATACCCCAAACAAAAAACGCGTAAATCCTTTATTTCTTGCAGTATTTCCGTAGGTATATACGTTTTGCAACAGTCAAATAACGTTTCATACTTAACTTTTGCAAACAAAATTGCCTCGTCCAACGAAAAATCATATTTCCTTTCTTTTCTCAAAATTTCTTCTTTATGCTCGATAAATATTTCTTTAAGCCTTTGGCAAACCATTTTCGTTCCTTTATCCCGCGCCTCGGCAATTTTTCTTTCATAGCTCTCTAATTTTTGCGCAAATCGCTTTTCTGCCGTGCCACTTTCTAAATATCTTCGCTCTATCTCTTGTCTTTTTATCCCACAAAGATAATTAAAAAAATCTTCGTCTGCCTTTTCCGCTCTTTTACAGGGGATAACCCTTTTACTCATCTTACTAAACAACTGATATTTTATATATTCTTCTCGCGCACCGTATCTCATAGTTTCCCTTTATCGTATATTTTTCAAAAAAATAGACAATTATTATATATCCGTTGTCTATTTTTAAGTAAAAACATTATATCATAAAATAACGACAATGTCTATATAATCGTTGTATTTTTTGGGGGAATTATGTCTATTTCCATTACTTTTCAAAAAAGGTTTATCGAATTAGTTGACGAACTGTCAACGGAAAAGAAAACGGCGTGCGCCGAAAAAATCGGAATTACGTACGTGACTTTTTCAAAAGTATATAATTACGGTATCGTTCCAAAAACGGGAACTTTAATCAAAATTGCCGATTTCTTTAACGTTTCCGTTAAATATTTATTAGGCGAAACAGACGACGAATATTTTGAACGTGCGCCTATAACAAAAACCTTTCAAGTACGATTAAGGGAATTGCTCACCGAAAAGAAATTAACCGTTTATGCACTTGCGGAAAATACGCATATCCATAGAAATAATATTGCACAATGGCTTAAAAATTCTTATATTCCAAGCTATGACGAATTAGTTTTATTAGCCGATTGTCTTAGTGTTTCGGTTGATTATTTGCTTGGTAGAACGGACGATAGAAACGATTATTAAAAAACGAGTGGAATTACCACTCGTTTTTTCTATATGATAAAACTCGCCACCAAAAGGCGACGAGTTTTTGATTTGTTCTTTGAAATTATCTCTTCGAGAACTGAGGAGCGCGACGAGCTTTCTTCAAGCCGTACTTCTTTCTTTCCTTTGCTCTCGGGTCGCGGGTTAAGAAACCTGCCGATTTTAATACGGGGCGGGAATTTTCTTCCGCTTCCAAAAGCGCACGCGCTACGCCAAGACGAATCGCGCCTGCTTGACCGGTATAACCACCGCCGATTACGTTTACCATTACGTCGTATTTCGTTTCAACTTCCACTGCAACGAGCGGTTGCTTTACGATATACTGTAAAGTACCTTGGGGGAAATAATCCTCGAAAGCGCGGTCGTTAATCACGATAGTACCGTTACCGCCGGGGATAAGACGAACGCGAGCGATTGCTTTCTTTCTTCTGCCCGTGCCCCAGAATTGAAGCTTCTTTTTTACGTTTGCTTTTGCCATAATTCAGTCCTCTCCTTAGTCAAGTTTCAATACTTCGGGTTTTTGCGCCGAGTGATTATGTTCCGCACCCTTGTAAACGCGGAGCTTTTTAATCATTGCTCTGCCAAGGCTGTTTTTGGGGAGCATACCTTTTACTGCTTCGTAAACGGCAAGGTCGCTCTTTTCCGCCATCAATTTCTTGTAGGGAATTTCTTTCAAACCGCCGATATATGCGGTGTGATATCTGTAATATTTGTCTTCCAACTTCTTGCCCGTAAGCACGACTTTGTCGGTGTTGATAACGATTACGAAATCGCCGGTGTCTACGTTGGGAGTGTAGGTGGGTTTGTTTTTACCGCGGAGTACGGAAGCAACACGGCTTGCAAGACGACCAAGGGGAACGCCT
>JAFVOG010000134.1 GCA_017505945.1 Clostridia bacterium | reverse complement strand
GGGGATACTTCCGCACGCGCTTGACATTACGGCGTATTTGCATGAAGAAAACACGATTGAAATTATAGCCAAAGACGATTTGGATATGGATATCCCGTACGGCAAACAGCGTACAAAACGCGGTGGCATGTGGTACACGAAAACAAGTGGTATAAAGAAGAGCGTTTGGGTGGAAAGTATGCCCCCAAACGGTATAACCGACTTAAAAATACAAACGGATTTAACAGGCGTAACGTTGACGGTAAAAGGCGGTGCGGATAAAAAGACGGTACTTCTGTGTGGAAAAGAATACGAATTTTGTGGCGAACAAGTACGAATAAATTTGGACATGCCTGTGCTGTGGACGCCAAATGCTCCGCATTTGTATGAGTTTGATATCGTCAGTGGGGAAGACAAGATTTCTTCCTATTTTGGACTTAGAGAAATCTCCGTGGGAAAAATAGGGGAAAGGCAGGTTCTTTTGCTAAACGGTAAACCGATTTTCTGTCACGGCTTGTTGGACCAAGGCTATTATAGCGACGGAATTTGGTTGCCTGCTACGGAAAAAGGGTTTGAATACGACGTGATAACGATGAAAAATTGTGGGTTTAATACGTTGAGAAAACATATTAAGCTTGAACCCGATATTTTTTATTATTATTGTGATAAATACGGTATGTTGGTGTTTCAAGACATGGTCAATAGCGGTAAATACAATTTTTTAATTGATACCGCCTTACCTACAGCATTTTTGAAACGGGGTGTAACGCACCGAGCAAGTAAGCGTCGAAAGGATTTATTTATACAAACTGCGTTAGGGATTATCAATGAACTGTATAATCATCCGTCCGTGGTATATTACACTATTTTTAACGAAGGGTGGGGACAATTTGCTGAAAAGGAATGCTACGAATTATGTAAGGGTGCAGACGCAAGTAGAATATACGACACCACTTCGGGCTGGTTTAAGAAAAATTACACGGATGTGGAAAGCGACCACGTATATTTTAAGAAAATCAAAACCAAAACGACGAAAAAACCGTGGATAGTATCCGAATTCGGGGGATACGCATATAAAGTCAAGGAACATTCTTTTAACGAAGAAAAGGATTACGGATATAAGTTTTTTAGGGATAGAGAAAGCTTTAACGAAGGTTTGACAAGGCTTTACGAAAGGGAAATTATTCCCGCAATCGAAAGCGGACTTTGCGGTTGTATTTTAACGCAAGTTTCCGACGTAGAAGACGAGACGAACGGACTTTTGACGTATGATAGAAAGGTTTTGAAAGTGGACGAAGAAAGTATGCGTCAAACGGCTGAAAAACTGTATGAGGCATTTGAAAATGTATAAATATAAAACGGCAAGTGGAGACTTGCCGTTTTTTTATCGCAATAGCTTGACAATAATGCCGATAATATGTTATAATACTTTGTATTATATTGTAAATTATATAATATGGTGTTTTTCGTGGTAATTGTAACACAAGAAAGACGAGCGAAACATTTGGAGAAAGATAAGATGTCTTTGAAGTTGATGTATATAACGAATAGGCCTGAGGTGGCTAAAATTGCCGAAAGAAGCGGGATAGACCGTATTTTTGTCGATATGGAATATATCGGCAAGGATGAACGACAAAAGGGCTTAAATTCGGTAAAAAATAGACATACGATACAGGATATAAAAAATATTAAATCTGCTCTTACAACGGCGGAGTTGCTTGTTCGTGTTAATCCTATCCACGAAAAAACGAGCGAATATGAATCTTCGGAAACAGAAATTGAAGCCGCTATTGCAACAGGCGGAAAGATTTTAATGTTGCCTATGGTAAAAACGGCACAAGAAGTGGAACGTTTTATCAGAACGGTAGATGGCAGAGCTAAAACGATGCTACTGATAGAAACCGCGGAGGCAAACGAAAATATCCACGAACTTTTACAAGTGGACGGAATTGACGAAGTACATATCGGCTTGAACGATATGCATCTTGCATATAAAAAGAAATTTATGTTTGAACTACTTACCGACGGAACGGTTGACCGCCTTTGTGGTATTTTCAAGAAAAAAGGAATTCCATACGGTTTTGGCGGTATCGCACGGTTGGGGTACGGGATGTTACCTGCGGAAAACGTAATTGTCGAACACTACCGTTTGGGCTCTACGGGAGCTATCGTATCAAGAAGCTTTTGCGATGCGAATACAGGGCTTCCGTTGGAGGAAGTAGAGCGTTTGTTTATCCCGGGTATGCGTGGTATTCGCGCGTTGGAACGCGCTGTGCAATCGTACACGGCGGAGCAGTTTGAAGAAAATAGAAAAGAAGTGCAAAGACTGGTTGCCAAAATTGTGCAACCGTAACGGAGAGAATAACCTTGGAAAAGAAAATAAAAATTTGCGCAATTACGACAATATCGGCTACAATGGATTCCTTTATGGTGGATTCTATGCGTGTGTTGGCAAAGAACGGGTACGACGTAACGCTTGTGTGCAATATGGACGAGGATTTTATTGCGCGAAATAGTGATTTTGCAAAATGTATCCACGTGCCTATGAAACGCGGGGTATCGTTTTTTGATGTATTTAGAAGTATAAAAACGTTAAGAAAAGTATTCAAAAAGGAACAGTTCGACGCATTGTATTATGCAACGCCAAACGCGGCAATATATGCTGCCGTAGCTGGAAGTCAAGCGAAGATAAAAACGCGCATTTACAATCAGTGCGGAATCCGTTACGTTGCGCTTACGGGTTGGAAACGTAAACTTTTCAAAATGATTGAGAAATTTACTTGTAAAAAATCGACGCACGTTCGTTCCGTCAGCCCGTTGAATATGCAGTTTGCCATTGACGAAGGGGTGTGCCCTAAAGAGAAGATTGCCGTTATCGGGATAGGCGGTACGACGGGGGTGGACTTAAAAGCTTGTGATGCGGTGGATATAGAAAAGAGTCGCAAGGAAATTCGAGAGCGGTATCAAATCCCCCAAGATGCATTTGTGTATGGATTTGTGGGACGAGTGAATCGGGATAAAGGAATTAACGAACTGGTAAAAGCGTATTTCTTAGTGCAACAAGAAGATAAAAATGCATATTTAATGTTGATAGGGGATAAGGAAGAATCGAATCCCGTATTGCCTGAAACGGAAATGCGTATTCGTGAGGATGAAAAGATAGTCGCTACGGGTAACGTGCCTGGCGACGAAGTATATACGTATATGTCTGCGTTTGACGTACTGGTGCATCCCACCTACCGCGAAGGATACGGTAAAGTATTGCAAGAGGCGATGGGTATGCGTTTGCCGATTATCACAACGGACGTAATAGGGCCCAAGGAAGTGGTAGAAAATGGGGAATACGGTATGCTTGTTCCCGTTAAGGACGCAGAATCGCTTGCAACCGCCATGCAAATGATGGCAAACGACGAGGAGCTTAGAAAAACGTTAGCACAAAAAGGTAGAGCACGTGCGGAAAAATATTACGATAGACCGATTATGACGGGAAACGTTTTACGAGAAATAAACGCGATTTTAGGGATAAATAAGTAACGTGCCAACTGTTGGTTATTTGTCGTGGATTTTGTGACATAACAAATGGAAAGGATGAACAATGAAAGAAAATAAGCAACAACTTCCTAAAATTGTTTCTATATCGTTAAGTGCGTGGCGAGAAAACAGTGGCATACATACGCAAACGGAATTGTTTAAATTTTGGGATAAGGAACGACTTGCGCAGATTTATACGAAATCCGATTATCCCGATACGTCCGTGTGTGACCGATTTTTCCGTATATCTGAAAATCAGGTCATTAAAAGCGTGTATAAACGTAAACCTGTTGGCGAACGGGTGGAAAACCGCGCAAAAGAGACGGATGAGGATGCCAAAGCGATAGAAGAAGAGCATAAACTTTATGAAAAAGCGCACAAGAAGAAATCGTGGTTTATGAAGATGATGCGAGAGCTTGTTTGGGCACTTGGTAAATGGAAAACAAAGGAATTAGATACTTTTATTGAAGAAGAACAGCCCGACGTGTATTTCGTGCCTATCTATCCCGTTGTGTATATGGGAAAGTTACAACTGCATATTTTAAAAAAATACCCCCGTCCATACGTGTGCTATTTGGCGGACGATAACTATTCTTATCAAACGTGTGGAAAAAATCCTTTTGCGTATATTCATCGCTTTTTGCTTCGTAAAGTAGTTAAAAAACTTGCGAAAAACTGTAATCAAATGTTTACGATTACGCAAACGGAAGCGGAAGATACGGACAAGCTGTTTGGTACGCATAGCGTCGTACTTACGAAAGGGATTGATTATACCAATCTTATCTATCAAGAGAAGCCGATAAACAATCCTTTGAGAATGGTATATACGGGAAAACTCATTATCGGGCGAGGAGAAACGCTTGCAAAAGTTGCCGACGCTGTTCGGCGTATCAATGCGGATGGACAACGTATAGTGTTGGATGTTTATGCTCCCGATACGCCAAACGAAAAGCTATTATCACGGTTGAACGGTGGCGGGTGCCGTTTTATGGGTTGTGTGAATAAGGACGAAGTACAAAAAATCCAAGACGAAGCGGACGTAGTGGTGTTTGTAGAATCGTTGGAAAAGAAATACCGAATGGATGCAAGATTGTCTTTTTCTACTAAGCTTACCGATTATTTTCGAAGTGGTAAATGTATTTTTGCCGTGGGAGATAAACGCATTGCTCCTATAGAGTACTTACAAGATAACGATTGCGCAATCATTGCTAACGAATATGAAGAAATAGAGAAAAAGTTGCGTCAATTGCTTGCTGATGAAAAAATAGTACACGAGTATGGAAAGAAAGCGTTCGATTGTGGCAAGCGAAACCATGACGCGAAGAAAGTAAAACAAGTTTTTATTGAAACGTTTATGCAATCGGTGAAGTAGGCGACGTTAAACGTTATATAAGGGACACGTTATGATAAAAGTTTTATGGATTACGAATATGCTATTGCCTCAACCCGCCAAAGTGCTGGGGACTGATACAGGCGCAAGCGGTACGTGGCTTACGGATATTTGCGACCAGCTGTCAAAGACGCAGGATATAGACCTTGCCGTTGCTTGCGTGCACGGAAAGGAATTCAAAAAACTTTCCGTTCAAGGCGTAACGTATTATCTTTTGCCGGGCACAGGCAAAAATATGATGTTTTACTGCAAAAAGTTTGAAAAGATTTGGCAACAAATCAATACCGATTTTCAACCCGATATCGTGCATTTACACGGTACGGAATATTCGCACGGGCTTGCCTTTTTACGTGCTTGTCCTACCGTTACTGCGGTGCTTTCTATACAAGGCGTCTTAAATCGCATTAAGGACGTGGATTTTGGTGATATACCCGTACGAGAACTGTTTTGGAATAGACGCAAAGAGTGGTTGCGTTTTAACGGCGATATTGAAATGCATTTTATGCATAAGAAAAATGCAAAATACGAACGGGAAATTATTCGTCGCGTGAAATACGTGCACGGTGTAAATACTTGGGATACGTCTATGTGCATCAGTATGAATCCCAAGTTAAAAACGTTTCGCTTTAACAATAACTTGCGTGAAGAATTATACCGCGCACCCAAATGGACTATCGACGGTATGCAAAGGCACTCGATATTTACCAATCCGGGTGGGATACCGTTAAAAGGGTTGCACCAGCTTTTGCGCGCCGTAGCATTATTAAAAGACAAATACCCCGACGTCTTAGTGAAAGTACCTGGCATGGGTAAAAACGGGAAATTACAAGCGAATACTGCTTATGCAAGGTATATCGGAAAGCTTATCAAAAAGTTGGGGCTGGATAATCACGTTTTATTTATCGGTAGGCAAACTGTGGAAGAAATGTGTCAGCAAATTTTGTCGTCAAACGTAACCGTTATTCCGTCGGCGACGGAAAGCGTTTCTATGATATTGCGCGAGGCGGCGTATTTAGGGTGTCCTTGTATTACGGCTTTTCGTGGCGGTATGGCGGATTTTCTTTCCGATAAATACGACGGTTTTGTGTATGATTATCCCGAATATCCCTATTTGGCAATGCGTTTGGACGAGCTTTTTTCCAGTGACTCGCTTTGTGAGAAGTTTTCTAAAAATGCAATTGCAAAAGCGGAGATGATGCACGATAGAGAAAAAAACACGCAAGCATACGTAAATATGTATCGAGAAATCAAGGAAGACGAGAGTAAATAAATGGTCTTTTATGCAATGTTTGCCTGCATGCCTTTACTGGTAGGCTTGGCGGTAAAACTGTATTATCAATGCCCGATAAACGAAAGCAAACGGGCGAAGCGCGCTTTTATTATTTTTAGCGGGCTGATTTTATGGTTCATTATTGCATTTCGAGATAAAAGCGTGGGAAGCCTTGATTCGGGGCGTTATTATGAGCGTTGGGTGGAGATGGCGTTTCGTAACGTGGAAGGTTTGATAGATAATATTGCAAGAAACCGAATTGAACCTGTGTATTTATGCACAATTTGGGTGCTTTCTCATATTTTTCCCGAAGGACAGTGGTTGTTCATCCTGACGGGGATTTTATACTCGGTTTCGGTAAGTTTGTATATTTATCGCAATTCGGACAACGTAGTGCTCAGCTACGTTATGTATATAGCCTTAGGGGGCTATACGTTTATGGTGCAAGGATTGAGGCAAGCCATAGCTATTTCTATTTGCCTTTTTGCTATCGAGTCTGTAAAAAAGCGCAAGATATTTCGTTTTATTTTTCAAGTTTTATTGGCATTTTGTTATCATCGAAGCGCACTTGCGTTTGCCGTGCTATATTTTATCCCCTGGAAGCGCCTTTGTTTGGTAAATATTTTACAAATGCTTGCCTGTGCGGTGGTATTATTTTTTAGCGCGAATATTTTACTGGAAATCGGTGCAGAGATCACGAAAAGCGATTATAGCGGTAGTGTAGAAGGGGGCGGGTATATTGCGCTTTCTGTTTATCTTATCATACTTGTTTTAGCACTGCTGTTTATGCAACACTCTAAGCCTGTAGAGGATAAAGGAGAATACAAGGTGGTACTGCTTTCTACAGCGGAAGACCGAAGAAAGGAAACCTTATTTGTCGTAATGGTGGGAATAGGTGCAACGTTTTATTGTATGCGATATTCCTCCGCCGTTATTTTAGAACGCACTAT
>JAFVOG010000133.1 GCA_017505945.1 Clostridia bacterium | reverse complement strand
CTATTCCCGTGGCGGGAGGCGTATTCGCTTGGGCTGGTTTGTCCTTAAATCCTATGATAGGGGCTTTGGCAATGAGTTTGAGTTCGTTATTCGTTGTAACAAACGCTTTGCGTTTAACGCGATTTGGTAGGAAAAAAACAAGTAAAAAGGAGACTAATGGTATGAAAAAGACGTTAAAAATCGAAGGGATGATGTGTCAACATTGCGTCGCACACGTAACCAAAGCTTTACAAGGCGTGGAAGGCGTTGCGTCGGTGGACGTAAACTTAAAAAAGAAAACGGCAACAGTTGAGCTTGCGCAAGACGTGAGCGACGATACGCTTACGGCAGTGGTGACCGACGCTGGATACACGGTTAAGAAAATATCCTAACGACAAAGCAAGCAAAATTATGACAAAATAAATAAAAATACGCGCATATTTATACGTTATCATATTCCCATAAAACCATATAAGGAGTGATAACGATATGCAACCATTATTACTGTTAGACAAACGCACGCAGTGCCTTGTGGAAGACTATATCCCCAGCGGAGATATTCTCGAAGGCATTGTGTGCTTTTTTTCTGTTTTTGCCGATTATACGCGCGTAAAAATTTTATCCGCTTTGGCAATTAGCGAACTGTGCGTAACCGATTTATCGCGCATATTGCAAATCAATCAAACTACGGTATCCCATCAGCTCCGTTATTTGAAAAGCGCAGGGATAGTTAAGAGCGTTCGGCAGGGGAAAATCGTCTTTTATTCGCTTGCTGACGAAAGCATAAACGACGTTTTATTAAAAGGAATAGAATTTTTGGGCTGTTAATGCAATTTTATATCCTATACCCCTTGCAAAATTTTACGTTTTGGTATATAATAATGATAGGAAAATGCGCAATTTACACTTAAAGTGTAAAAGACGGTAGTATATGAACGTTTTGCAAGAAAAATTAAAGCTTTTACCCGATAACCCCGGCGTTTATATTATGCTTGATAAAGACGGGGCGGTTATTTACGTGGGAAAGGCTCGTATTTTGAAAAACCGTGTACGGCAATATTTTCACTCGTCTGCAAAAACGGAAAAAGTACTTGCAATGGTGGAGAATATTGCAGATTTTTCTTATATTATTACCAAGACGGAATTAGATGCCTTAGCACTGGAAAATAACTTAATTAAAAAGTACAAGCCGAAGTATAATATCCTACTCAAAGACGACAAAACGTATCCGTATATTAAAGTATATACCAAGGAAGAATTTCCGCGCGTTGCGGTTACCCGAAAGCTTAAAAAGGACGGTAAATATTTCGGGCCGTTTATGGGCGGAGTTCGTTGTGGCGAACTGTTGGATATCGTAAATAGCGTGTATAACGTCCGCACTTGCCAAACGTCGATTACCAAAACGCCGAAAAAGCCTTGCCTTGCCTACCATTTACACCGTTGTCAAGCGCCTTGCGCACATCTTTGCAGTAAGGAAGAATATGCCGTGCGCGTGAAAAAAGCCTTAGCGTTTTTAGACGGGAACTACGAAGAAGCGGAAGAAATTTTACAAGAAAAAATGCAACGTTTTGCGGAAGCGGAAGAGTTTGAGCTTGCGATGGAATACCGCGAAAAGTTGCGCATGCTTTCCAAATTAAAAGAAAAACGGATTACTGCGCTTAGCCGTTCGTTAAACGCGGATATTATTGCGTTTAAGACAAACTATTTATATTCGTCGGTAAACGTACTTGTTACGCGTAGCGGTATTATGCAAGGCGGTAACAATTTTGCGTTGGAAGACGGTTGTATTTATGAAACGGACGCCCTGACGGGGTTTATTTTGCAATATTATGCGTCGCGTGAAATCCCCAACGAAATCATCACGCACGAGTTTTGTGAAAAAGAACTACTGGAAAAGTATTTCTTGGAGAATTTTGGTAAAAAGGTTTCCGTCGTTTGTCCCAAAAAAGGCGTTAAAAAACAGCTTTTGGATATGGCGGAGCAAAACGCGACGGAGTACTTGACGAAATCTATCGACAAAATCAAACACAAAGACGATATGACGAAAAAAGCTTGCGCGCGGTTGCAAGAGCTACTCGGCTTGAAAAAATACCCCAAGCGTATGGAATGTTACGACGTTTCGAATATCAGCGGTGTGGATAAAGTTGGTTCTATGGTCGTGTTTTACGACGGGGAAGCGGATAGACAAAGCTATCGTCGATTTAAGATTAAGACGGTGGAAGGGGCTAACGATTACGCGTCCCACCAAGAGATGATGAGAAGACGGCTTGCCAAATTAGGTACAGACGAAGAAGAACGTTTTCCTAAACCCGATTTGATGGTAATAGACGGGGGCAAAGGTCAGCTTTCTGCCATTAAAGAAATCTTTGACGAATACGGAGTTGCGGATATCGAACTCATTTCGCTTGCCGAACGGGACGAGGAAATTTTTACGCTGTATGACAACGAACCTATACGGCTTGATAAGCGCGACTACGCTTTGAAAGTATTACAGCGCTTGCGTGACGAAGCGCATCGTTTTGCCATAACCTATTTTAGAAGTATCCATTCTAAACGTAATTTATCGTCCGTATTGCAAGAGATTGACGGTATAGGCAAACAAAAACAAAAGGCGCTTACGTCAGCGTTTGTTACGATAGAGCAAATTATGGACGCAAGCGTGGAAGAACTTTGCAAAGTGGACGGAATCGGCGTGGAGCTTGCCAAAAATATCAAGGCGTATTTTAAGGAAAAACAATAATGAAGAAGATAAAGTATCCGCTTATTGTGTCCGATTGCGACGGAACTATATTAAACAGTCAGCATACGATAAGCGAATTTACCAAAGAAAAGATATTGCAGTACGTAGAAGACGGCGGTATATTTGCCGTTTCGACGGGGCGTATGATTGCGTCCATTTTACCCGTAGTGCGTTCGTGGGGGTTAAACGGCGTTGTGGCGGCGTTTCAAGGCGGTGTAATTATGGATATTCAAACCGAACGCATTTTGCACGAAAGCGTAATCCCCCACAAAACGGCGTTACAAATATGTAAACATTTAGAAGATTTGGGCTTACATATTCATACGTACGCGCTGTGGCAAGCCTATACCAACACGGTAAACGAATGGACTGCACTGTATGAAAAAATAGCCGGTGAAAAAATGATATACAAGCCGAAAATATCAACTTTTCTGGAAGAAACCAAGCTTAGTCCTTATAAATTTTTAATGATGGTCGAACCTAAAGATGCGAAACGCGTATGCCAAGCGATTGCGGAAAAATTGCCCGACGAATGTTTCGTTACGACAAGTGCTCCGTTTTTAGTAGAAGTGGGCTTAAAAAATGCAACCAAGCGCAAAGCAGTTACCTTTTTAGCGGATTATTACGGCATACCGCTTGAAGATACGATAGCCGTTGGGGACCAACTCAACGATTTGCCTATGATTGAAGTGGCAGGGCTTGGCGTAGCGGTAGCCAGTGCCGACCCTGAACTCAAAGCGAAGGCGTACGTATTGCCTTATACCAACGATGAAGACGCCGTTGGTCGATTGATAGAAGAAATTGCTTATACGGAGGAATGATATGAGAGAACAAGTTACGCAAAGCGTGATGTTAGATAAATTTGCATACGATTTAGGGTTAGAAGTCGTGTATGCAGGCAGGGGAGTAGTAACGCTTGCAACGATGAGCGTCGAACGCCCCGGTTTACAGCTTGCAGGGGATTTCTTTACCTATTTCGACCCTACGCGCGTTATCGTTTTCGGGCTTGCCGAATACGAATATTTGCGTACGTTTACCCCCGAAGAACGCCGTCAAAAACTCAATCGACTGTTTCATCACGGGGAAATTCCGTGCTTGATTTTAAGCCGTGATTTGCCCGCTTTGCCAGAGCTGTATGAAGAGGCGAAAGAAGTGGCTTGTCCCATTTTCCGTTGCTCGAAGATGACGACGGACCTTATGAGTAGTTTATATATCTATCTCAACCGCTTGCTTGCGCCGTCCGTAACTGAACACGGCGTGCTTATGGAAGTATTCGGCGTGGGGATTTTGCTTACGGGTAAAAGCGGTGTAGGAAAAAGTGAAACGGCAATGGAACTGATTAAGCGCGGTCACCGTTTAATTGCGGACGATAACGTAATTATCAAGGAAATTGCAAACGAACTGTACGGCACTGCGCCCGACATCATCCGTTACTTTATGGAACTGCGCGGTATCGGTATCATCAACGTTAAGAGTATGTACGGTTCGGGTTCGGTTTTGGACGAAAAGCAAATCCAGCTTGTCATTCAGTTTGAAACTTGGCAACAGGGAAAAGAGTACGATAGAATAGGCGACGGTGTTTCTACGACGGAGTATTTAGGGATTAGATTGCCTAAGCTTACAATCCCCGTAAGTCCTGGTCGAAACCTTGCCATTTTGATTGAAGTAGCGGCAAGAAATTACCGTTTGAAGAGTATGGGCTACGACGCCTCGGAAGAATTGATTACAAGAAGTATAGGAAGATAACAAATGATAGAAATTTTAGCCCCTGCGGGAAACACGGACAGCGCAAGGGCAGCCATACAATCGGGGGCAAACGCCGTATATTTAGGATACACCGCCTTTTCGGCAAGACAAGGCGCGGATAATTTTGACTTATCCGCGCTGTCTTCGCTTGTGCGCGATGCGCGTGCGTATGGAATAAAAGTGTACGTCGCGATGAATACGGTAGTAAAAGACGAAGAAATTGAAAGTTTTATTCGTAGTTTGTTAGACGTATGGAACGTGGGCGTAGATGCGATTATTATGCAGGATATTCTGCTCGGTAAACGTATTAAAGAGTCGTACCCTGATATTGTTTTGCACGCCAGTACTCAAGCGGGCGTATGCAACGAAAACGGGGCAAAATTTGTTAAAGACTGCGGTTTTTCCCGTGTGATTTTGGCACGCGAAACGCCCATAGACGAAATTAAAAAAATTACGAAAATTATAGAAACGGAAGTGTTTGTGCAGGGTGCGCTTTGCACGTGTTTTTCAGGACAATGTTATTTTTCGTCGTTTATCGGTGGAAATAGCGGTAATCGCGGTAGATGTAAACAGCCCTGTCGTAAACGCTATTATTATAATCGCGGAAATCAAACGGAATATACCTATGCGTTATCCCTTTCCGATTTGTGTGTGGGGGAAGATATCCAAAAATTGATAGACGCAGGAGTCGTTTCCTTTAAGATTGAAGGTAGAATGCGCCGTGCGGAATACGTCGCGGCTGCCGTACAGTATTATCGCAGACTGATAGACGGCACGGATACGCAAACGGCATTTTCCAACTTGAAACGTACGTACAATCGTGGAAACTACACGAAAGGGCTTGCCTTTGGGCAGGACAAGCGTTTTTTATCTACCGCCGTACAAGGGCATATCGGTGAAAAAATCGGCGTTGTTAAAGTAATAGACGGAAAATATCTCGTTGAAACGACAAGCCAAGCGACCACAAACGACGCGTTCAAGATTTTACGCGATGGAAAAGAAGTAGGTGGGGCTTGGTTTGAAAAAACGCAAAAACGCGGTTTTAGCATACAATCTAAGACGCGTTTGAAAAACGGCGACAGCGTGTTTATAACGACGGACAACGTGGTTAATCAAACGTTGCTTTGCGTAACGCGCAAGCCACGCGAAGTACATATATCGTTGTATTTTTCGGAAAATCAACCGCCCGTAGCCGTTTGCGACGGAATACGCATTGTGGGTGAAACCGCTTTACAATCGGCGCAAAGCCGTCCGCTTAGTACAAACGAGCTTACGGATTGTTTCTCGAAAACGGACACGTTACCCGTGTGTGTAATCTTTGATGAAATTGTATTAGACGGAAATATTTTTGTGCCGAAAGCGGAATTAAACGCTTTTCGTAGGCGGTGTTTTGCGGAAGTGGAACGCGCTTGGTTTGATGAACGCGTTAAACAAGAATATATGGCGTTTGCCATACCAAAACACGCGGGAACAAACGGGAAAACAACGGTGTTATCCAACGATTTTTCGGAAATACAAACGGATATAGCCGTGTATAAGCCTAACGATTATGCACAAGATATAGACCTTGCTTTTTTACAAGGCGATTTTGAAAAATTTATCTATTATCCTGCGTTTTGCACCGACCAAGACGAACGGGCTATACGCACTGCGGTGGAAAAATACGGGCTTGGCGTATATGCGGAAGGGTACGCAGGGATACGTTTTGCCAAACAAATCAACGCTCCCGTATTTATAGGTACGGGGCTCAACGTCACAAATGCGGTTGCTTTGGGCGGTTGGCTTGCTTTGGGCGCAAAATACGTTGCCCTTTCTAAGGAATTAAACGAACGCGAAATTATGCCTTTGCTTTGCGACAATACCTTTGTTCTTTCTTCGGGAGATTTGAAATTGATGGACCTTTGTTATTGTCCGTTTGGCAAGTCGTGTGCAAAATGCGACAAACGGGAGAGGTATATTTTAACGGACGAAAACGGACGGGAATTCCCTGTTAGAAGGTATATTTCGGCAAACGGGGAGTGTCGTTTTGAAGTGTATAATTGTGCAAATCTCGTATCGTTAGGGGTAAAGGGTGCAGGCAAACTGATTGACGTTACGATAGCGACAAAGAAGGCGCAAGCCGTTTTAGCAAAAGAAAGTGAAGAAGAGCAAAAATGCGTATATACGAAATACACGTCGGGACATTTGAAAAAAGGAGTACAATAGCTTAGCGATGAACGCACACGCCATTGAAAAGACCGAACTGAATAAAATTCTCTCGCAAGTTGCGACGTACGCTGTTTTAGAAGGTAGTAAAAGTCGGTTGGAAACGGCAACGCCGTCGTCCGTGCTTGCGGAAGTAAAAGAGCGTTTACAAATCACGCACGAATGCGTGGAATTGTTGTTTACGCACGGCGTTAGCAAAGTGGAATACTTTCCCACTTTTGACGATGAAATCGTACGGGCAAAAAAGGGTTCAACGCTCACCTGTGCGGAGCTTTTGAAAGCGGAAAATTTACTGCGTAGCGCAAGAATTGCACATACGAGCATAGCAGGCGTTACCGACGATACGATAACGAAAATGCGTGAAATTTCCGACAAATTGTATTTTGACGCCACTTTGGAAGACGATATTCACACGAAGATACTTAACGACACCGAAGTAAGCGATTATGCAAGCGATAAATTATATACTCTCCGCAAAGAAATCCGTTTATTAAACGAGCGTATTCGCGCGCGTTTAGGCGAATATTTAACGGGTAAGGAAGGGAAGTATCTACAAGACGGAATCGTGACAATGCGTGATAATCGGTACGTGTTGCCCGTACGCGCCGAATATAAGCGGAATATTCGTGGGTTTATACACGACCGCTCCGCAAGTGGTCAAACGTTTTTTATCGAACCCGAAGAAGTGTTGGAAATGAACAACGAACTGCGTTCGCTTGCCGTGGACGAACGGGAAGAAGTGGAACGCATTTTAGGCGAACTTTCTAAACGGGTAGGCTTTTTAGGCGACGAGCTTATTACGGATATCGAAGTCTTGGAAGAAATCGATTGTAGCTATGCACGCGCACAATATGCTTATAAATTACGGTGTATTATGCCCGAAATCAACGATAAAGGTTTTGTAGAGATACAGGAAGGCAGACATCCGTTAATCGATAAAAACAAGGTTGTTCCCGTCAGCTTATCGCTTGGTAAATCGTATCGGTTTTTGTTGATTAGCGGACCGAATACGGGCGGTAAAACGGTTACCTTGAAAATGGTAGGGTTGTTTTGCTTGATGGCAATGTGCGGTTTGTTTATCCCTGCAAAGCGCGCGCAAATTTCCGTTTTTGACGAAATCTATTGCGACGTGGGCGATTCGCAAAGTATTGAAGAGAGTTTATCCACCTTTTCGTCGCACATTACCAACGTTATCAAAATTACAAACGAAGTCAATGCAAAAAGCTTGGTGCTTATCGACGAACTTGGGGGCGGAACGGACCCCGACGAAGGGCAAGCGCTTGCAAAAGCAATCATTAAACATTTATTAGAAACGGGGTGCAAGGGCGTAGTTACTACGCACTACACGACGTTAAAGGAATTTGCCTTTTCGGTAAACGGCATTGAAAATGCCTGTATGGAATTTGACGCAAATACGTTACGCCCCTTATATAATATCCGAATCGGTTTGCCGGGGGCAAGTAACGCGCTGGCAATATCACGGCGTTTGGGTTTGAAAGAAAGCATTTTAGATGACGCTCTCGGCAATTTATCCGCAGGTGCGCAAGCCTTCGAGCATATCGTGCGTAGCGCGGAAGAAAGCCGAATTTTAGCGGAAGAAACGGTAAAACAGGCCAGCCGTTTGAAAGCAGAGTGGGAAGAAAAGTTGCACGTTTTACAAGACGAACAAGCCAAACTCAAAAAGGAAAAAGACCGTTTTTCCGCGTCGGCAAAAGCGGAAGCAAGACGTATTATCCACGACAAAACGGCGGATGCGGAAGCCATTTTAGAAGAGCTGGAAGCGCTTTT
>JAFVOG010000132.1 GCA_017505945.1 Clostridia bacterium | reverse complement strand
GTGAATTTCATTTATTCACAGTTTATATCAAGTTTTTATATTATATAGTATTTTTTTTCGCAAGTCAAGTAAATATAGGCGTACAAAGAGCGTTGTTTTTAAGAAAAACACGTAAATAATTTTTCTTTTCGCGCATACAATAATGGTGTGGAAGAAATTATGATAACGCAAAACGGCTACCGCCTATCGTATATGTCGTATTTATATAACCGCGTAAACGAACGGTTTTCCTTTTTGCCTGCGCTGTGCGCGTTTGAAAAACGCGGGGACTACGGGGAAGTATCTTTACGGGCGGAACGCGCCTATTGTCCGTACGTGCGCAAGTTTGCGGAAAACGCAATGGCGGACGTTATCGCGGTGGGATACAAATACGCCTATTTTGACAAGCGGTTGCATTTGCCGTTGCTCGACGCAAAAAAACGGCACTTGCTGATTACCGCGCTCGTTTCCGCCGACTATAAGGAAGATAAAGCGTATGCCCTTGGAAAAATATCCGCTTGTAAGGAATATAGCTTGGACGGAATGTTTCATTTCCGATTGAAAGAATTGCAAAAACGTTGGGAAAGTATAGCGGAGTACGTGCCGTTGGATATGGGAGAAACGTCGCTGGACGGATTTTTGGGCTTTTTGGTAGAAGACGGCGTGGGCAAGGTGTTTGTCAAAAGCGGACAGGTATATGACGCAGACTACCGCATACTCAATAAAAGCGTGTTGACGGGCAAACCTTCGACGGTTACGGAAATCGTTTTGGGCGGTGCGGAACGGGTATATTGCTTTGGGGAAACGGATAGAAACGTGACGGCATTTTTGAAAAAACATTATAAAGAGAAAGCGATTTTTTGCTGAAAGTTGGGAAAAGATAAGAAAAAACGGTTGACAACGGCAAAGAAAAGGGGTACAATATAAACAGCAAAGACAAGTAGCGTTTACGGTAAAAAGCGTCGCAGAGAATCCGTTCTTGGCTGTGAAACGGGTCGCTTTCGTAACGGGAAACCACTTTGCCGTTCGTACAACTGTATCACGGGAAAAGCGGTTGCGTACAAGGCGCAACAATTAAGGTGGAACCGCGCAAATGGTATTTGCGTCCTTAAACTCTTATGAGTTTAGGGACTTTTTATTTTTTACACGAGAATATATTGCATTGCAACACGGAGGAATATTTATGAATATTACATTGAAAAACGGAGACGTAATGAGCGTGGAAGACGGCGCGACGGCGCACGTGGCTTGTATGGCGATTTCCGAAGGCTTGGCGAGAAACGCGGTTTGCGCGAAGGTCAACGGCGCGCTCGTCGATTTATCCACTCCCTTAAAAGAAGGGGATACTTTGGAGATTATTACGCTGAAAGACAAGGAAGGCTTAAACGTATATCGCCACACCTGCGCACACGTTTTAGCGCAAGCATTAAAGACCATTTATCCTACTTGTAAACTGTCTATCGGCCCCGTTATCGAAAACGGATTTTATTACGACGTCGATTTCGTTACGCCCATCGCGCAAGCGGATTTTGCCAAGATTGAAGCGGAAATGAAGAAGATTATCAAGG
This sequence comes from Clostridia bacterium, assembly GCA_017505945.1. Lineage (GTDB taxonomy): Bacteria > Bacillota > Clostridia > Christensenellales > Borkfalkiaceae > Scatosoma. Next base: position 5,462 of record JAFVOG010000132.1, on the reverse strand, counting down.
GCAATTTCCCTATCGAACGTTTTACGTTGCCTAAGGACGAAGCAATCGCTTTAATGAAAGAATATAACGAAGATTATAAAGTGGAGCTTATCGAAGATTTGCCCGACGGGGAAACTATTTCGTTTTATAAACAAGGCAACTTTACCGACCTTTGCCGCGGTCCGCACTTGCCGTCCACGGGTAAAATTAAGGCGTTCCAACTGACGAGTATCGCAGGGGCGTACTGGCGCGGAGACGAGCATAATAAAATGCTCACTCGTATTTACGGCACGGCGTTTGCGAAAAAGGAAGAAATGGAAGCGTACTTTACCATGCTGGAAGAAGCGAAAAAGCGCGACCATACCAAACTGGGGAAAGAACTTAAACTCTTTGCTATCTTAAACGAAGGCAAAGGCTTGCCTTTCTTCTTGCCCAACGGTATGATTTTGAAAAACGCACTCATCGATTACTGGCGTCAAATCCACACGCGTGAAGGGTACGTCGAAGTAAACACGCCCATTATGCTGAACAGAACGCTTTGGGAAACGTCTGGGCACTGGGCGCATTACCGCGACAATATGTACACGACGAAAGTAGATGAAGAAGACTTTGCTATTAAGCCTATGAACTGTCCCGGCGGTATTTTGGTATATAGAAACGAACCGCACAGCTATAAGGATTTGCCTATCCGTATGGGCGAACTGGGGCTTGTGCACCGCCACGAAAAATCGGGACAATTACACGGGCTGTTCCGCGTACGTTGCTTTACGCAAGACGACGCGCATATCTTTATGACGCCTTCGCAAATTAAGGACGAAATTAAAGGTATCGTGCGTTTGATTAACGAAGTATATACGCTGTTTGGGTTTAAGTACCACGTCGAACTTTCTACGCGCCCCGAAAACAGTATGGGTAGCGATGAAGAATGGAACACCGCTACGGACGCGCTCCGCGAAGCGCTGGACGATTTGGGACTGAACTACGTCGTAAACGAAGGGGACGGCGCGTTCTACGGGCCGAAAATTGACTTCCATTTGGAAGATTCTATCGGCAGAACGTGGCAATGCGGTACCATTCAGCTGGACTTCCAACTTCCCCAACGTTTTGAAATCGAATACGTGGGCGAAGACGGGCAAAAACACCGTCCGATTATGGTACACCGCGTAGTGTTTGGGTCTATCGAACGCTTTATCGGGATTCTTATCGAACACTTTGCAGGCAAATTCCCCGTATGGCTTTCGCCCGTACAAGTGAAAATTTTGCCGATTACGGATAGACAATGCGACTATGCAAAGGACGTTTGCGCAAAACTCAAAGAAGCAGGGATTCGCGTGGTTTTGGACGACAGAAGTGAAAAAATCGGTTACAAAATCCGCGAGGCGCAAATGGAAAAAGTACCGTATATGCTGGTTGTCGGCGCAAACGAAGCGGAAGCAGGCTTGGTTTCCGTACGTCGTCGTGATAAGGGCGATACGGGCGCGGTAAGCGTAGAAGAATTCGTGGCTACCGTAAAAGCGGATATTGCGGATAAAATCGTATTCTAAAAAAGTTTGGAAAATTTTGAAAAAGCCGAAAAAATTGCTTGACAAGGGCAAAGCGGTATGGTATTATAGTAAGGCTGAAAGCAGAAGCGAACCTTCTCGCCGTACGGTACTTATCGGTACGGCTCGATATTTTTCCACCGCCTAAAAAGGCTAAAAAAGGGAGTATTGCGGGTTGCTTATGCTGTAAGCAACCCGTTATTATTTTGTGAGAGGTACACTACCATTAAAGACCAACATCAAATTAACGAAATGATTCGCGATAGGGAAGTTCGTGTAATTTCCGCCACCGGTGAACAGCTTGGCATTATGAGCGCGACGTAAGCGCTTCGTATTGCGGAAGAAGAAGGGTTAGACCTTGTTAAGATTTCCCCCAACGCCGTACCGCCCGTATGTAAAGTAATGAACTACGGCAAGTTCAAGTTTGAACAGGCGAAAAAGGAAAAGGAAAACCGTAAAAATCAAAAGGTTGTAGAACTTAAAGAAATTTATCTTTCTATGACGATTGACGTTGGCGATTTGAACGTAAAGGCGAAAAAGACGTTAGAATTTTTGGCGGACGGCAGTAAGGTTAAGGTTTCTATCCGTATGCGCGGTAGGCAAATGGCGCACGCGTCGATGGGTGTGGACGTAATGAACCGTTTCTTCGAGCTTATGGGCGGTAAAGCGGTTATGGAAAAGCAACCCAAGACGGAAGGTAGAAATATCTTTATGATTTTAGCCCCTGCAAAATAATAGCAACCTTTGGACAAGTTTTCCTATAGGGAAATTTGCAATAAATCAAGTAAATAAATTCGGAGGATAAATATATGCCTAAACAAAAAACACATAGCAGTACGAAAAAGCGTTTTTGGCTTACGGGTTCGGGTAAAGTAAACCGTTCGCACAGCGGTAAGAACCACAAAGCAGAAACCAAGAACAGAAAGAGAAAGAGAAATTTGCGTCAAACCACGCTTGTTTCCCCCACGCAAGAAAGCACGGTAAAGAGTATGATGCCGTACAAGAAATAAGTGTAAGGAGAGTAAAAGATTATGCGTATTAAAAGAGCAGTTAACGCAGTTAAAAAGCGTAGAAAAATTTTAAAACTGGCAAAGGGTTACTTCGGTAACAAGAGCAAATCGTACAGAATCGCAAGAGAAGCGGTTATGAAATCTCTTAACTATGCTTATATCGGCAGAAGAAGAAGAAAGAGAGATTTCCGTCGTCTTTGGATTGCAAGAATCAACGCGGCTGCAAGAATCAACGGTATGTCTTACAGCAAGTTGATGCACGGCTTAAACGTTGCAGGGATTAACCTCAACAGAAAAGTACTTGCTGATTTGGCGGTAAACGACGCGGTTGCATTTGCGCAACTCGTTGAAAAAGCGAAAGCAGCGCTTTAATCGTACACAAAAAAGTCCTTTTTTAACGAAAGGGCTTTTTTCTCATCTAAAATAAAATGATTTTAACATCTAAAAACAATCCCTTAATCAAGGAAACGGTGGCGTTAAAGGATAAAAAGTTCCGTAAACAGCTCGGTTTGTTTTTGGTAGAGGGCGTAAAAATGACGAAAGAAGCGTTGCAAAGCGGGTGCGAAGTCGAACGCATTTTCGTTTGCGAACCGTTTGACGGGGACGTATCCTTTTTGGACGGGGTAGCCGAAGAGAAAATCGTTTACGTGTCGCCTGTCGTTATGCAAGCTCTTTCGGACGAAAAAACGCCACAAGGCGTGCTGTGTCGGGTAAAAATCTCGTCCAACAGCTTGCAACCGCCGAAAAACAGCTGTCTTATTTTGGACGGCGTAGCCGACCCTGGTAACGTGGGTACGATTATCCGTACGGCAAACGCGGCTGGGTATGATGAAGTCTATCTCACGCATAGCTGCGCCGACCCGTATTCCCCCAAAAGCGTTCGCGCGAGTATGAGCGGAATTTTCTTTACGCACGTATATCAAGCGGAAAGGACGCAAATTTTACAAACGCTTGCAGACGTTCCCGTAATCGTTGCGGATATGGGTGGGGAAAACGTGTTTACCTTTACCGCACCTAACAAGTTTGCGTTGGTAATCGGCAACGAAGCCAACGGCGTTTCCGTGGAATGTAGAGAACGTGCGACGTTCACGGTAAAAATTCCTATGCGTGCTACGCAAGAGAGCTTAAACGCAGGCGTATCCGCAGGTATTTTGGCGTACGCATTGAAAAAGGGCGAATTTTTAGAATAAAAGGAGTACAATTATGTCAGGACATAGCAAATGGCACAACATACAGGCAAAGAAAGGTAAGGCAGACGCGGCACGCGGTAGAATTTTCACCAAAATCGGTAGAGAAATCGCCGTTGCGGCAAAGAGTAACCCCAACCCTGAAACGAACAGCAAACTTGCGGATATCATCGCAAAAGCAAAAGCGGCAAATATGCCCAACGACAATATTCAACGCAGTATCAAGAAGGCGTCGGGCGAACTCAGCGGTGCGGATTATAAAGAACTCACCTACGAAGGCTACGGCGTAGCAGGCTCGGCGGTTATTATCGTTACCCTTACGGATAACATCAACCGTACGGCAGGCGACGTGCGCTCTATTTTAGGTAAGCACGGCGGTTCAATGGGACAAACGGGTTGCGTTTCGTACAACTTTGAAACGAAGGGGTATATCGTCGTAGAAAGAACGGTAGAACTCGACGAAGACACGATGACGGAATACGCGCTCGAAGCAGGTGCGGACGACGTAGTGGTAGATGACGACGTTTATGAAATTTTTACTACTCCCGAAACGTTCTCCGAAGTGCGTAAATATTTGGAAGACAAAAACGCGGAACTCATTGCGGCGGCACCCAAAGCGCGTAGAAACGACGAAGAAGAAGATAAGATTAAGTTCGTGCAAGCGGAAATCGCTATGATTCCCCAAAACAAAATCGAACTTCCTGCGGACAAAGTAGAAACGTTTATCAAGATGATAGACGCGCTCGAAGATTTGGACGACGTGCAAAACGTTTACCACAACGTAGATTTGCCCGACGACGAAGAAGAATAATAAAGGCGAAAAAAGGCGGTTTTTATCACAAGATAATCACCGTCTTTTCCGCTTTTTTTGTAAAAAGTATTTGACAAGTTTTACCACTTGTGGTAAAATATAATACGTAATCCCGTGGGGGAGTAGCAAGCGGAGTTTTTCCGTGGCAAGTCAACAACACTGACCGTATGCGGTCTGGCTTGTCTTAAATTGCGAGACTCACGTATAGCCAAAGAGAAATGCTATACGAGAGTAAAACGAACGGTTTTCCCAAGTATAGCGTGCTATACTTGGGATTTTTTAATTTGGTAAAAAAAACAAGGAGCATATACAATGAAAAGGTATTGTCAAGAAGGGCAAGAAGTTGTCAATTCCCTTTCGTCCAACGCGCAAAGCGGTTTGACGTGCGCGGAAGCGGAAAAACGTTTGGAAGAAAACGGGAAAAACAAGCTTGCGGAAGGCAAGAAGAAATCGGTGATTCGTCGTTTCTTCGAACAGCTTGCCGACCCTATGATTATCATCTTAATCGTGGCGGCGGCAATCAGTGGGGCACTTACGGTGTACGAATCGATAGAGTCGGGTGTAAAGGAATTTCCTACCGACGTTATCATTATTTTAGCCGTCGTACTCATTAACGCTGTTTTGGGGGTATTCCAAGAAAGCAAAGCGGAAAAAGCGATAGAAGCCCTGCAACAGATGTCTGCGGCTACGTCCAAAGTACTCCGTGACGGAAAAGTTATCCACACGCCCAGTGAAAACTTGGTCGTAGGGGATATTATCCTGTTGGAAGCAGGCGATTCCGTTCCTGCCGACGCAAGACTTTTAGAGTGCGCAAGCTTAAAAGTGGAAGAAGCGGCTTTGACGGGGGAATCCGTGCCCGTAGAAAAGATGACGGACGCTATCGTGCTTGGCGAAGGTGCGAAAGACGTGCCTTTGGGCGATAGAAAAAATATGG
>JAFVOG010000131.1 GCA_017505945.1 Clostridia bacterium | reverse complement strand
GATACCACCCTTTTTATTCCCAGGGCTGGGATTTTCATACACGGGGAAACCTTGCTTGGTATATCCGTCTTTGAAATCCACTATCATTTTTTTATAACGCTCGAACACGTCTTGACGCGCGCATTTATTCATCAAAATTTGTTCCGCACCGAACATTTCAGGTACTTCCGTCAAAATCGCGCTACCGCCTGCGCCTACGACCTTGTCCGAAATTTTACCTACGAGCGGATTTGCGGTCAAGCCCGAATAACCGTCGCTACCACCGCATTTCAGTCCGATACAAAGCTCGGAAAAATCTACCGCCTCGCGCTTGAAATTCTTAGCCTTTTCAGCAAAACCGCGTAAAATTTCCATACCGTATTCGTGTTCGTCTTCCACGTCTTGGCAGTTGAAATACGCGATATTATCACGGTTATACGGCGCAAGTACTTCTTTGATACCGTCCATACCGTTATTTTCACAGCCCAAACCCACGAACAGCACGAAACTTGCATTCGGGTTCAAAGCAATCGAGCAAAGTAAATTTTTAATATTTTCGTTGTCTTCGCCAAGCTGACTGCAACCAAACTGATGCGTGAGCGCGAAAATACCGTCGATACTACCGCTTACAAACTGTTGCGCCGACTTGGCAAGACGGATACAAACGTTATTAACGCATCCGACCGTGGGGATAATAAAAATTTCGTTACGAATACCTGCTCTGCCCCAAGCGCGCTTAAAGCCTTGGAAGGTCATTTTGCTCTTTTTTGGGGTTTCGGCGTGGAAATTATACTCGTATTCCACGCTTTCGTCCAAGTGCGATTTTACGTTATGCGTATGCACCCACTCGCCCGTTTTAATATCCGTCGTAGCACGACCGATTACCGAGCCGTATTTGACGACGAATTCACCTTTTTTAATATCGCAAAGCGCGTATTTATGCCCTGCCGGAATTTGGTCGTTCCCGTCTAAGCAAATACCCACGTTGTCCTTTTCATTGATAATTACGTTATTCATTATTTTTTCCTTTTTACTCTTCCGGTTGATAATATAAATCCGTACCAATCAAGCCTACTTGATTGAAATCTTCGGGATTTTTACGAATGATATAATCGATATAGCTTTCTATCATACGCGCCGTCAACACGTACCCCGTCGGCGTCATATGCCCAAGACGGAATTTATTAGCATAGCTTTCGTCGTTTACAGGCGCGTACGTGAACAGGTCAATTAAGTACGTTCTATCGAAAAACTTCGTAAATTCTTCGAGCAAATCGCGAACTTTTTTACGCTTTTCGTCCTTTTCGTCGCCACCCTTGGGCATACTGACGAGAAAGATTTTCGCACGCGGTTGCAACGTTTTGATTTTTTGGATGATACGCGCGTACCAACCTGCAAAGGTGTCCGCGTTTTTCGTATAATCTTCCCTGCAAATATCCGTCGTTGAACCTATCTCTTGCCCTCTTCCGAAAACGTCGTTGACGCCCATAGCGATAATATACGCCTGCGCGAGCTTATCTCTGCCCCAAAATCCGTGCGCGTCCGCAAAGTTTTCCATATAATTTTTCGCGGTCATACCGCCCACCGAAAAGTTATACACCTTACTTCCGCAACTTCTACCGATAAACTGTCCCCACGAATACTCGTAAAAATCGTGGTAGCGTTTCGTACCGTCCGCGGTTTTCGATTCAAACTCACCCGAAGAAAGGCTATCGCCGATACACGCTATCGTGCGAAAAATTGCACAAAAACCGCCGTCGGTTACTATTCTATCCAAGGGCTTTTCGTTTTCCTTAACGCTCATATATTCGTAAATATCCATAGCGATTATAACAAGTTTTCCCCTTGTACGATTTTATGCATATTTGCGTTCACTGCGTCGTAGAAACCTGCGTATTTGGTCAAATCTTCGCCCCAAACATCCACGTTTGCCATAAACGCGCCAACGGTATTTTTGTTTGCAAAATATTCCAAATACGGTAAATCGTCTTTCATTTCCAGCTCTTTACCGCCCACCTTTGCGATATATTTATCCCCCGATTTTTCAATCTTGGAATATAAATACATCAAATAGCTAAACCCTATCGTCAAATAGGTAGGTATTTTCTTATTCGCGTTATAATAATCCTTAAAGCTGGGCAACACACGCGCGCGCCATTTGGAAATGGAATTGAGCGCGATACTGATAAGCTGGTGATTTAAGTACGGGTTCATAAACCGTTCCTTAACGCTATCCGCAAACGCCGTCGTTGCCTTAATATCGTTGGACACGAACGGGATAATTTCTTCTTTGAGCGCATTCGATAAAAATGCCGAAAGCTTTTTATCGTTCATACAATCGTATACCGTCGTCGCGCCAAGCACTAAGCCAGCGGGAACAAGGTTGGTATGGCTACCGTTCAAAACGCGTACCTTACGCTTTTTATAATAGCCGATATCGTTCGTTAAAACCACTTCGATATTATGTACGCCTTCTTTGATATAGTCGGCGATATTGCCCTTATTCTCTACCGCCCAAAGCCCGAACGGTTCGCCGATGGACACAAGCTCGTCCTTTTCGCCAAGGAGCTCTTCCAAATGTGCTTTGGTTTGTTCGTCGCGCGGATAGCCCGAAACGATTCTATCCACCAAGGTGTTGCAATAGAAGTTTTCTTCGTCGTTCCATTTCTTGAATTCTTGGGGTAAATTCCAGAGCTCGATATATTTACCCACGCATTTTTTCAGCTCGTCCGCGTTATTGTCAATAAGCTCTACGGGCATCAGATACACACCCTTTTTGCCCGCTTGAAAGCGTGCGTATAAGAACTTGGTCAACTTTGCAGGATAGGTAACCGTTTCAAAGCCGTCCATTGTATCCGCACCGTTATAACAAATACCTGCCTCAGTCGTATTAGAAACGATAATTTTTAACTCGTCGTCTACCGCCAAAGCCATATATTCGTCCGTATTTGCAAACGGGTCGATAACCTTATCAAGTACGTTGATTTTGCGTACTTTTTCTACCGCACTACCCTCAGCCACGCCACGCAAAACAATATGATATTGATTGTTTTGTTTTTCAAAGCGTTCGAGCGTTCCGAACGTAATCGGTTTTACGATATTGACGGAATAATTCCCACCCTCTTCGTTGAGCGTATCAAAATACGCGTCCACGAACGTACGTAAAAAGTTGCCTTCGCCGTATTGCATAACTTTAATCATAATAAAAACACCTTCCTGTTTTTTTCTTATATTATACCGCATAATTGATTGACTTTCAATATAAAAAGTGATAATATTTTATTAAATTACATATATATTTGAAAAACAGGAAAATTATGCAATTTATTGAAGTGGAAAAATCGGTACGCGAATACGCTTGGGCGTTACAAAACTTACATTCACACCCGCATTATGAACTTTATTACTTATCCAAGGGCAGTCGTACTTTCTTATTACCGAACGCCTTATATCATCTAACTGCGCCCTTTTTGATTATTATCCCACCGCACGTTATGCATAAAACGGAAGGCGGTGCGTTTGAGCGTTATAATATCAACGTCGAAACAAACTATCTAAACGATTACCAAAAAGAAATTTTTCAAGGCTCTTCGCTAAAAATTTTTAAGCCTAACGAAAAACAAAACGAAGAATTTATCAAGTTATTCGATACGCTTATACAAACGGACCGACATAAAAAACACGGCGAACATATTTTTCAAACGGTATTTTCCTATTGCACGTACCTATTGAGCCAACTGCAACAAACGACGCCTCCCGCGACCGTGCGTGAAGACGCCGTTCCACCGCTCGTTTTGAAAGTAATGGACTATTTAAGCACGCATTATTCGGATAAGCAAACACTGGACGAGATAGCGCAAATTTTCTTCGTTTCCAAAGCTACGCTTATGTATAATTTCAAAAAACACATGCATTGTTCCCCCATTGACTTTTTACTCAACGTACGTTTGACCAAAGCCAAAGAACTTTTGCTCCGCACCCAAAAAAGTATCGGGGAAATTTCCGAGCTTTGCGGTTTTTCTTCCGCGAATTATTTCGGTCTTATCTTCAAACAAAAGGAACATTTATCCCCTGCAAATTATCGTAAGCACGAATGGAATAAAAGCTAAAAGCGAGACTCTCATCTCGCTTTCTTTTTATATATAATTACCACGAATAACGCAGTAATGTCGTCTGGAATCGTAAAATCCGTCCCCTAATTTAATATACCACCACTTACCGTCCACATCTACGATTTTAGCGTCAATAGGATTATACGTATCCGTTCCGTAAAACCGTCTTTCGTTCTCTCTGCTATATTCTTCTAATTTACTTTTATACGAGCCGTTATCCACCGTGCAAAGCGTTCCGTGATTATCGTAAAAACAGTTCACGTAAATCTCATAATGCACCGCATCACGCTCAATATACGCGTTCTTCGAAAAACGCTTGATGATTTTCCTGCCAGACGGGGATACATCCGAGCTCGTCTCACTCGCTCCCTTTTCCGTACCGCTTGCCGTAGAAGAATAGCTTGTAGGCGAATCGGACGGCGTATATTCAGGGCAACAGGACTTGGTTGATTTTTTAAGCAAGCAGGCAAATACTGAAAATGTAAGTATAAACAACCAACCAAACAAAACGATAAATATGTATGCCAACGCACCTGCATTTTTTATTGCCCCTGCTAAACCATCCAAAAGCTTGTTTAAGATTACGTAAAAAAGAATAAACGCACTCGCGCGAGCTATCACGGAAATAATCGTTTGACGACGGGTAGCAAAGTCGTATTTGAATTTGATAAGGAGCGCAAGCAAACAATTTGAGATAAGTAACGCTATCGCAAGAAATACAAGCAGTCCTTCTTTATCTAAAAGAGTAGATACATCAAAAATATTTGTAAAAATACTTTCACTTTCATTTATTACGAAGGCTTGTGAATGGATATATGCACATAAAATCAATGCGTAAAATCCAAAGAAAAAAGTAATATATTTCAAAAATCTTAACAATTTTTCCATAATTTTTATCCTTTTATTTATTATACAAAAAAAGAAATTTTCTGTCAAGCTTTTCAAATAAATAGTTCAATGAAAAGCCCCGAGAGATAATCTCGGGGTTTTTGAATGAAAAGCGGCAATTACCTATCCTCCCAACAGTAACCTGCAAGTACTTTCGGCGTAAAAGAGCTTAACTTCTGTGTTCGGAATGGGAACAGGTGGAACCTCTTTGCCATCAT
>JAFVOG010000130.1 GCA_017505945.1 Clostridia bacterium | reverse complement strand
TCGCGCCCGAAGAAAGCAACCCTGCGTATTTTTCCATCAGTGCGGGCAAGTCTTCTTCCTTGTACATATTGTAGGGGAATTCGCTGTAATTGACCGCCTTGTTCGCAAGAAGGTTAATGGCGGTAGAAACGAATTCACGGCTTTCGGTAATGCCCTTAATGGAGATGTTGTTGGTCAACGCGTGTTCCAAATTTACGTGCAAATTTTTCCCCGTGGGAGCGCAGAATACGACGAAGGAGTCGCGTTTGACAAGGGGGAATAAAATGGAAGGTTCGCTACGGTTGGTGTATGCCAAATACACGGCGCCGTCCGCAAAATGTCCGCCCGTGGCGTTGATTACGTTTTGTTTTAACGTTTCGTCGCCCGTAAACGTGTAATAGATACCGCTCTTTTTCGCGCGTGCCAAGCGTTCGGGGTTATTGTCGATTAAGATGGGCACGGCACGGTGATAAATTAAAATTTGGCAAAGCACGTTGGCGTACAGGCTACCGCCCGACACCAAAATGTGTTGTCCTGCGGTAATTTGCATTTCGTCCACAACGTGTTCAGCAAGCGCGATAGCGTCGATTAAAAACGCCGCCTCGTCGGTAACGGAAGAAGGCAGGGGATATACGTCGTCCACGCCTGCCAAGACAAAGTCTTGGAAAAAGCCGTTTGCCGTTTCGCCTGCGATACGCAAGCCCGTAGGAGCAAGCTCGTCTTCAGTAACGCCGGCAAGATAGACGCGGTCGCCCTTTTTGATAAACGAATCTTCGTTAGCCTCCGTTACTTGCCCGATAGCAATTCTACCAGGGATAAAGGGACACTTTACCTTAATCGCGCCCGTATAAACGTTTACGTCCGATTCGGTAAGTAAAGCTTTGGTAATTTTTACCTTTACTTTATCGGGGGTCAGTTTTAAGTCGGGGGCGGTTACGTGTTGTAAATTGTGCGGATAACCCAGTTGCCAAACTTTCATAAACAATCAACCTCGCGTCCGTGAAAAGTAGATTTTGTAAAATGCGTCGATACACGGACAATATAAGTATATCTTATTTTACGGAAATTTGCAACTATTTTTTGGGAAAAGGGGCAAAAACAGTTGACGGAGCGTAAAAAAAGATATATAATTGATAAGCATTCAAAGAAAAAACAAAAGCGAGGTGAACATATATGAAAGCGGACATTCATCCTAATTATCACGAAGTAACGGTTACTTGCGCTTGCGGTGCAACGTTTAAGACCGGTACGACGAAGGATTGCGAAGTGTTGAAAGTGGATATTTGCAGCAGCTGCCACCCCTTCTTCACGGGTAAGCAAAAGTTGGTTGACACCGGTGGACGTATCGATAAATTCAAAAAGAGATACGGTATGTAATGAACAAAAGGTAGAGCCGTCGCAATTTGCGGGGGCTCTGTTTTTTCCGTTATAGGTGTAAAAATGAAGAAAGAAAAACAACAATGCAGTCGCGTTTCTATCGGTGGGCAAGCTGTAATAGAAGGCGTTATGATGCGCGGTAAGAATTCCGTTGCTACCGCCGTACGCGACCCTAAGGGCAATATCCAAGTGGAATCGGAGTACGTCAACGTTTCTCCCAAAACGCGAAAGGCGCTGAAAATCCCGTTCGTGCGTGGCGTCGTCAATTTTGTGCGCTCGCTTGTCGAAGGAAACCGTATTTTGATGCGCAGTGCGGACGTTGCGGTGGAAGAAGAAACGCCCACCAAGGCGGAAAAATGGCTCCGTGAAAAACATAAAATCGACTTGGGCGGTATTTTAGACGGCATAGCCGTCTTTATCGGCGTGCTTTTGGCGTTGGGCATCTTTATTGCGTTGCCACAGTTTTTAATGGGGGTTATGACCTTTTTGCCGTTCACGAAAGAAAGCGTAGGCTGGGACGGATTGTGGTTTAACCTTATAGAGGGTGGAATACGGCTTATCATTTTTATCTTGTACGTAGTCGTCGTGTCGTTAATTCCGTCAATGAAACGGGTATTTTGTTACCACGGCGCAGAACATAAAACGATATCCTGCTACGAGCAAGGGAAAGAACTTACGGTAGATAACGTACGTGGTTGCACGAGAGTACACGATAGATGCGGTACGACGTTTTTGTTTATCGTAATGATGGTTAGCATTTTGATGTTTGCGCTCGTCAACGTGCTCGTAGGACAATACATCTACACGGATAGCAGTGCGTTGAACGGCGTTATCCGTTTTGCGTTTAAGGTTTTGATGTTGCCCCTTGTGGCCGGCGTTTCGTATGAAATTTTACGCCTGCTTGCCAAAACGCAAAATAAGTTTTTCTTAATTTTCAAATTCCCTGGTCTTTTATTGCAACGCTTAACGACGAAAGAACCGGACGATAAAATGATAGAGTGCGCCATCACAGCCTTTCAAACGGTGCTTGCGATGGACGAAAACGAAAACCTGCCTGAACGGGTATTTATCACCCAAGGCAAAATGAGCGTTTTGCTCGAAAATACCAAAAAGCGTTTCGCAAGGTTTGCCATTGAAGCGGACGAAGCGGAATGGATTTTCGCCTTGACGTTGGATATTCCTAAAAGTGCGGTTGCTACCGAAGAACGCATTTTGAAAATCAATCAAGCGGCGGAAATTATCCGTATTGCGGACGAACGTTTGACGGGCAGACCGCTTTGGTATATCATAGGCGACGCCGATTTTTGCGGATATACGATTAAGGTGGACGAACGGGTGCTTATCCCCCGTCCCGAGACGGAAGAACTCGTTATGCTTTGCGTAGGCGCGGCGGAAGAAGGACATAGCATTTTGGACCTTTGTACGGGTAGCGGTGCAATCGCGATTGCCGTGTATAAGGAACTGGAAAAGAGCAATAGAAAGGTAAACGTAACGGCGGTGGACGTCAGCGAAGACGCGCTTGCGCTTGCCAAAGAAAACGCGGAATTAAACGGCGCGGACATCAAATTCGTCAAATCGAATATGTTTACGCGTTTGCGTGCAAGATACGATATTATCGTATCTAACCCCCCGTATATTCCCAGCAAGGAGATTGACGGACTGCAACGGGAAGTCAAAGACTACGAACCGCGCATTGCGTTGGACGGTGGGGAAGACGGGTTGGATTTTTACCGCATTATCGCAAAGGAACTTCCCAAATATCTCAACCGTAACGGTATGCTGATTATGGAAGTGGGCAACGGCGAGGCGGAACAAATTGTAAAACTGTTCAAAAACTGTTCGTACAGTATGATTTTCAAAGACTTTAACGGCGTAGCGAGATACGTCAAAGTGGTACTTTAAGGAAAGGGGGGGCAAAGAAATGCTGACAAAATTGCAAGCAATGAAAGAACGCTACGCGTTGCTGGGCGAACAGCTTTCCGCGCCCGACGCACTGTCCGATATGTCCGTATGGCAAAAAAATTCTAAGGAGCAAGCGGAACTTCGAGAAACGGTGGAAAAGTACGACGAATATTTGCAAGCCGAACGGGAAATGCAAGACGCGTTTGCTCTTGCGGAAAGTGAAACGGACGCGGAAATGCGCAAACTGTTTTCCGACGAAGCGTACGCGCAAAAGGCGCGCCTTGCCGAACTTCTTGGCGAATTGAAAATTTTGCTTTTGCCCAAGGATAAAAACGACGAGAGAAGTTGTATTTTAGAAATCCGTGCAGGTACGGGTGGTGAAGAGGCGGCACTGTTTGCAGGCGTACTTTCGCGGATGTATCAAAACTATTGTGCGGCGCACCGTTTGCGTGTGGAAACGATTGAACTTAGCGAAACGGAACTTGGCGGTATAAAAGAAGCGGTGTATGGCGTTACGGGCGTAGGCGCGTATAAATTATTAAAATACGAAAGTGGCGTACATCGCGTTCAACGCGTACCTGCTACCGAAACACAGGGGCGTATTCATACTTCGGCTGCTACCGTAGTCGTGCTTCCCGAAGCGGAAGAAGTGGAAGTGGAAATCAACGACAAGGATATCCGTATCGACATTTTCCACTCGGGCGGGGCAGGCGGTCAAAACGTAAACAAGGTGGCGTCCGCCGTGCGCATCACGCATTTCCCCACGGGGATTGTGGTGACTTGCCAAGACGAGCGTTCACAGCTTAAAAACAAAGAACGCGCGTTTAAGGTATTGCGTTCGAGAATTTACGATTTTTACAACGGTCAAAACGCCAAAGAGCGAGAAGAAAACAGGCGTAGTATGGTCGGCTCTGGGGATAGGAGCGAGCGTATTCGTACGTATAACTTCCCCCAAAGCAGAGTAACCGACCACCGTATCGGGCTTAGTCAATATAACTTAGAAGCGTTTATCGCAGGGGATATCGACAGTATGGTAGAGGCGCTGGCTATCGCAGATAGAGAAGCAATGCTTGCCAGCCAAGAAAACTAAATGGAAAACGGGCGTTGCGACTTATCGCAACGCCCGTAGTTTTATGTTTTATACGCCTTGTAATCGTTCCCGTTTTTTATTGCGGAAATACAACGCCAAATCGACCAAAACAAACGCCAAATTGACGAGATACAGTACGAGTACGTAGTTGATATTGCCACCGACTACTTTCCCCAGTATTCCTGCAATATACCCTACGATAATGGCAAACGTAAACAATACGCTTTTGCCTTTCGTCGAACCCGACGTATAACTTTTATATACGGAAATCGGCCAAGACAAGCCGAAACAAACGAGCATCATACTCTCAAATACGGTAACCATAATTTCTAATTCTCCTTTCGTTTTTTACTATTATACGCTTGACAAAAGATAATGTAAAATATATAATTATTATAAAAACGATAACTTTTCGTTATGGATATAAGGAGTGGTTATGGAGCTTGCCAAATTGAGATATTTTTATCAAGTGGCGAAAATGGGGAACGTGACCAAAGCGGCGGACGAAATACACATTGCACAGCCCGCGCTGACGAAGGCAGTCAAACAGTTGGAAGAAGAACTGGGCGCACCGCTTTTTTATAAAAAAGGGCGTAATATTTACTTGACGGAATTTGGCGTATACTTGCAAAGGCGGTTGGAAGAGCTATTGCCACAAGTGGACGGGCTTGCAGGGGAGATAGAACATTTGAAAGGGGAACGCAGGCGTACGGTAAAGCTCAACGTTTTGACGGCGTCCACGGCGGTAACCGAAGCGGTAGTAGAATACAAGAAAAAACACCGTGGCGCGGTATTTCAGCTTATCCAAAACGAGGCGGAAACGGATTGCGACGTGTCCGTGCGTTTGGGCGGTGCGGACTTTGGTGCGTTTGCCAAACCGTTGACGGAAATGGTTTTGGAAGAAGAAATTTATCTTGCCGTACCCAAAAATTCCCCGTATGCGGAAAGGGAGAGTATCGCGCTTGGCGAAGTTAAAGACGAGTGGTTCGTTCATCTTGCCGGTTCGCGCCCGTTCCGTGCCGTTTGCGACGGGTTTTGCGCGGCGGCAGGGTTTTCTCCGAAAACTTCTTTCGAAAGCGATTCGCCTACGGCGGTTAAAAATATTATCGGCGCAAACGCAGGGGTTGGGTTTTGGCCTGAATATACTTGGGGTAGGGTGTCCGCGGACGTGAAGTTGTTGCATATCCAAGCCCCCGTTTGCAAACGTAGTATCGTGGTGAGTTTGCACGAAAGCCCCTTTCCTTCGGCTGTGGCGGAAGATTTTTTCGCGTATTTGACGCAAAAGTTACAAAATAAGAAAAAACGGCACGGGAAAAACGTGTAACCGACTTGAAAAGGATTGCTTTTTTTTCGGGGTTTTGTTATACTTGTACATACGAATAAGTAAGAAAAGGTAACGCATTATGGCAACGGTTGAATTTACCGACAAGGTGAAAATTTTAATTAAAGCAGGCGACGGTGGCGACGGGATGAACTCGTTTAAGGCGTTTAAGGGTAAACCTGCGTGCGGACCTGACGGCGGTGACGGCGGTAAGGGTGGCGACGTATATTTCGTGGGGGATAAGGATATGAACGACTTGTTCCCGTTCCGTTTTACGTCGCGCTATTTTGCCGAAAACGGAGAAACGGGTGGCACAAACCGTTGCTTTGGGAAAAGCGGTAAGGATATGTATATAAAAGTACCGTTGGGTACTTTGGTACGCGACGAAGAAACGGGAAGACTCATATGCGACGTGTTCGAAGACGGACAAACGGTACTTGTAGCAAGGGGCGGAAACGGCGGTAAGGGAAACGTCCGCTTTACGACGGCAAGACGGCACGCGCCCAACTTCGCGCAAAAGGGCGAAAAGGTAAAACAGCACTACGTTATTTTGGAAATGAAAGTCATTGCCGACGTGGGCTTGGTGGGATTCCCCAACGTGGGAAAGAGTACCCTGCTTTCTAATATTTCGTCCGCAAGGCCGAAAATTGCCAACTACCACTTCACAACGTTATCCCCCAACTTGGGCGTGGTGCGCTACTACGAAAAATCCTTCGTGGCGGCGGATATTCCGGGTCTTATCGAAGGGGCGGCGCAAGGCGCGGGCTTAGGTCACGATTTCCTTAGACATATCGAGCGTACGCGTATGCTTTGCCACGTCGTGGATATTTCGGGCGTGGAAGGGCGCGACCCCATTGAAGATTTTAAGAAGATTAACGAAGAACTTAAAGAATACAGTGAAGTGCTTTCTAAACTTCCGCAAATCGTCGTTTGTAACAAATGCGACGTGTACGGCGCGGAAGACAACTTGAAAGCGTTTAAGAAAAAGTACGGAAGAAAGTATAAAATCTATCCCATTACGGCAATTTCGGGCGAAGGGACGAGAGAACTGATTGAAGGCATTTTTGCCGTACTCGATACCCTGCCCCCCGTCGAACCCGTTCCCGTAGAAGAAGAATTTGAATATAAAGCAAACGAAGACTTGAATTTTGAGATTTACCAAGACGACGACGGCGTGTACGTGGTCGTGGGCGGTTTAATCGATATGCTGTGTAGAAACGTCGTTTTGAACAACCCCGACTCTATGCAATATTTCCAAAAAGTATTGCGTCTTCGCGGTGTAATCAAAGAACTCTCTAAAATAGGCTGTAAAGAGGGCGATACCGTGTCTATCGGCGAAGTGGAATTCGATTTCATCCCTTAAACGACGTATATACTTCGCAATACTGCGTCGCGTTGCGTTTTTGCTTGGTCGTGTACGTCTATGTACACTCCCGTCGCAAAATACTCGCGCTCCTTGTCTTGCTCGTATCTACGCCGTTTACCGCGTACGGCGTCGCGTTGCGCTTTGTTTTGGTCGTGTACGTTTATGTACACTCCCGTCGCAAAATACTCGCGCTCCTTGTCTTGCTCGTATTTACGCCGTTTACCGCGTATGGCGTTACACTGCGAAAAATCTGCGGTGACGTGCGTTCGATTTATTTCATTTAACAATATAGCAAAGGAACACTATTATGCACATTATTACCAACGAAAATATCACCAGCAAACAAAGAAGTAAATTAAAGAGTTTGGCATCTACGCTTTCTCCCGTAACGCAAATCGGGAAAAGTGGGATTACGGACAACCTTTTGAAGACGCTTTCGGATGCTTTGGAAGCGAGAGAGCTGATTAAAGTGACCATTTTGGATACGGCGGAAGACGCTCCCCGTGATATTGCGGACAACGTGGCGGAGTTATTGAATGCCGTACCCGTTGCGGTAATCGGAAGAAAAGCGATTTTCTATCGCTATTCGTCTCGTCAAAATTTCGCGCATTTGGAAATATAAGCGTTTGAAAAGCGGAAAAGCGTGTTATAAATAATACGAATAACAGTCAAGGAAGTGGGTTATGGACGAAAAAGAAACCAAACAACCGATAGAAGAAGGGGCGGAAGCACCCAAGGCGGAGAAGAAAAAGACTGCGAAAAAATGGCAGGAAGAAGTAGCGGCGGCGCAAGCGGATGCGGAAGAAAGCAAGCGCAAGTGGTATGCGGTTACGGCGGAATATGAAAATTACCGTCGTCGTACGCAAAATCAATCGGCGCAACGCTATCAAGAAGGTAGAAACGACGTTATTTCGGCGTTGTTTCCCGTTGGCGACAACTTAGAACGCGCCCTTTCCACGATTACGGATGAAAACACCAAGCAAGGCGTGGAAATGGTACTCAAAGCCTACAAAAAAGTTTTGGAAGGGGAAGGCGTAGAAGAAATCGACCCCGTAGGTCAGCCGTTTGACGCGGACGTTGCCGAAGCGATTATGGCAATCCCTGCCCAAGACGGCGAAGAAAGCGGTATAGTAAAACAAGTGTACGTAAAAGGCTATAAAAAGGGAGATAAAGTGCTCCGCTATGCTCAAGTGATTGTCACGCAATAATTCGTGCTTTGAGGGAAGTATGACGGAAAGAGAGAAAATGCTTGCAGGAAAATTGTACGATATTTCCGACCCCGAGTTGGTGGCTTTATACGTACGGGCAGGACGGCTTTGTAAGGATTTTAACGACACCTATCTCGACGAAGAAGAAAAGCGAGCTTTACTACTCAAAAAATTGATACCGAATATGGGCGCAGGCTCGGGTTTTCGCGGACCGATACAATTCGATTACGGCGTCAATACGTATATCGGCAAAAACAGCTTTGCTAATTATAATTTTACCGTGCTCGACTGCGCGCCTGTGTATATCGGCGACGACGTGTTTATCGGACCGAACGTGACGCTTGCTCCGCCTATCCATCCTTTATTGAGAGAAGAACGTAGGTCGCGCTATAAAGAAGACGGTACGAAATACGACCACGAATACGCCAAACCGATTACCATTAAAGACGGGTGTTGGCTTGCGTCGGGTGTAACCGTATGCGGTGGCGTGACTATCGGCAAAGAAAGCGTTATCGGCGCAGGGAGCGTGGTGACGCGCGATATTCCAGACGGTGTATTTGCCGCGGGCAATCCTTGCCGAGTGATACGTAAACTCACACCGCAAGACAGCGTGCATTTGAAAAAAGAATTATTTTAATTAGACGGCGAAAGCGTTTGCGCTTTCGCCGTTTTTTATAGCGTCATATAAACATAATGGATAAGAATAATACTTATTTTTCGATTAAATCAATCGACAAAACGAATACAAACAGCTTTTTTCTCTAAAATTTTCGATTATTTTTCAACTTTTTGCAAAAAGGGGGGTGTTAGGAGTTGCAAACTTTTGCAAAACAAGGTAAAATATACGATAAGAGAATGATTAATCATAGTTTTTAGGGAGAATATTACGTATGAAAAATAGAGTAGCAAACAGAATGTCCACACTTGCGCCGTCGCTCACGCTTGCCATTTCCGCTAAGGCGAAGGCAATGAAAGCGGCAGGGGAAAGCGTTGTATCGTTCGGCGTTGGCGAACCCGATTTTAACACGCCCGAACATATCATTCAAGCGGCGAAATCGGCGCTGGATAACGGGCATACCAAATACACCCCGTCGTCGGGGTTGTTGCCTTTAAGAAAGGCGATTTGTGAAAAATTCCAAAAGGACAACGGGCTTTCGTACGAGCCGTCGCAAATTATCGTATCCAACGGGGCAAAACACTCCATTTTTAACGCTTGCTATGCTACTTTGGAAGAAGGGGACGAAGTGATTATCCCTGCGCCTTACTGGCTTACCTATCCCGAAGTGGTAAAGGTATGTGGGGCAACGCCAGTATATTTGAACTGCAAGAAGGAAAACAAGTTCAAATTTTCCGCAGAAGAATTGAAGGAAGTAATCACCCCCAAAACGAAGATGCTTATTTTCAATTCCCCGTCCAACCCTACGGGTGCGGTATATACGGAAGAAGAAGTCCGCGCCATTGCCAAAGTTTGTGAAGAAGCGGAAATTTTTGTGCTTGCAGACGAAATTTACGAAAAGCTTTGTTATAACGGCGTAAAACCCTTCTCTATTGCAAAGTGCAGTGAAAAGATGAAGGATTTGACGATAACCGTCAACGGCGTTTCCAAAACGTACGCGATGACGGGCTGGCGTGTGGGCTATTTGGCTGCGCCTAAGGATATTGCAAAGGCAATCGATTCCTTCCAAAGCCACGCGACGAGCAACGCTTGCTCCATTTCCCAACACGCGACGATAGAAGCGCTTGCGTCTACGGATGAAGAAATCCAAGGTATGGTAAACGTGTTTGACGCAAGACGGGCAAAACTGTTGAAGCTGATTGCGGATATCGACGGCGTACAAGCCATCGAACCGGACGGCGCGTTTTACGTAATGCTCGTCGTAGGTGGGTTGTACGGCAAGGCGTTTAACGGTAAAACGATAAAGAATTCCATTGATTTTGCAGACGCGCTGTTAGACGGGGAAAAGGTAGCAACCGTACCCGGCGTATCGTTTGGCGCGGACGATTGCGTACGTCTTTCCTACGCGCTTAGCGAAGCGGATATGGAAGAAGGCTTAAAGCGCATTAAGCGTTTTGTAGAAAGCTTGGCGTAAGGCAATAAGAAAACGGGCGAAATTTGCCCGTTTTTTGTAATTTTCTTAAAAATTTCTTGAAATGGGAAAGTTTTTTTCAAAAAGGTCTTGAAATTGTATTAAAAATTTGGTAAACTATATTTGACTTGAATAAGGACACCTTCCAAGTTCAGGTGGCGTAACAAAATCTGGGAGGATATATTTATGATTAAAGTGATATACGGGGAAAAGGGAACGGGCAAGACGAAGATGATGATTGACGCGGCAAACGCTGCCGTTGAAGAAGCAAAGGGACATCTCATTTTCCTTACGGATAATAAACGTTGTATGTACGATTTAGAACGCGAAGTGCGTTTCATTGACGTTAGCGATTACGATATCGCAGGCGAAAGCGCGTTGTGCGGTTTCGTAAAGGGCGTTATTGCCGGCAACCACGATAACGAGTACGTATTTATTGACGGCGTCGTTCGTATCGCAGGTAAGCCCGTTGGCGAACTTGCAACCTTCTTCTATATGTTGGATAAAGTAGCTAAGACGAATAACTTAATCGTTACGGTATCCGTGACGGGTGCGAAAGAAGACCTTCCCGATTTCGTAACCAAATATATCGATTGATAGGAAAGCTACGACAAGAGTAAGCAAAGAGCCGAACGGCTTTCGTTCGGCTCTTTATAATAAAAACGTGATAAGGTAAGGGGAAAAGACGGGGAAGCGGAAAAAACCGCAAAACTGTCCGTTTTTGCGTGTATAAAAATATATGTGAAGAAACGGCTTAACACGGAAAAGTAAAGGTAGGTAAAAATATGTATTTCATCAGTACGAGAGGTGGAGAAAAGGTAACGGGCGCGGAAGCGATTGTGCAAGGCTTGGCGAAAGACGGCGGTTTGTACGTGCCTGAAAAATTCCCCAAAATCAGCGCGGAAGAAATGGAAAAGATGGCGGATATGTCCTATCCCGAACGTGCCGCGTTGGTGCTTGGGAAATATTTGGCGGACGATTTGGGTGCAGACTGGCTGTTGGAAACGTGTGAAAAGGCGTATGCGTCCTTTGAAGGCGACGACCCTGCTCCGCTTGTCAAAGTAAACGAATATTTATACGTTTTGGAGCTCTTCCACGGCCCTACGTGCGCCTTTAAGGATATGGCGTTGCAGGTATTGCCGTACTTGATGAAAAAAAGTTGTGAAGTGACGGGTAGCCAAGACGAAATTCTTATCTTGGCGGCAACGAGTGGCGATACGGGTAAAGCGGCACTGGCTGGCTTTAAGGACGTACCTGGTACGAAGGTGGCGGTGTTCTTCCCCGACGAAGGCGTTGCAAAAATGCAACGTTTGCAAATGTGCGTACAAGAAGGCAATAACGTGTACGTGGCGGCGGTAAAGGGCAACTTTGACGATTGCCAACGCGCTGTAAAACGCTTGTATGCGGACGAAGAATTTAACGCGAAACTGAAAGAACGCGGTACGCGGATTTCCAGTGCGAACTCCATGAACTTTGGCCGTCTTGCTCCGCAAATTGCGTATTATTTCTCGGCGTATCTCGATTTAGTTACGTCCAACCAAATTAAACAAGGCGACGCCATTGACTTCGTTGTGCCTACGGGCAACTTCGGGGATATTTTGGCGGGCTGGTATGCAAAACAAATGGGTTTGCCCGTGAGAAAACTCGTTTGCGCGTCGAATAGAAACAAGGTACTTGCCGACTTCTTTAACAAAGGTACGTACGACGTAAAACGCGCGTTCCACCGCACGATGTCGCCGTCTATGGATATTTTGGTTTCGTCCAACTTAGAACGGTTATTGTTTGAAATTAGCGGTAGAAACGCGAAGATTACCGCAAAACGTATGGCGGATTTGGCGGAGAAGAAAGAGTATTCGATTACGGAAAAAGAAAAGGCGATTTTGGACGCGCAATTCTTCGGCGGTTTTGCCAGTGAAGACGATATGATAGAAGCGATGTACGAAACGTTTGACGAATACGGTTATGCAATGGATACGCATACGGGCGTAGCGCTTGCCGTGTGCGACCAGTACCGCAATACTTTGGAAAAAGACGACGATGAAATTTTGGATAAAACGCCTATCGTCGTGCTCTCTACGGCAAACCCGTACAAGTTCCCCCAAGACGTATTGTACGCCCTTTCGGGTAACGACGTGAAGGATAGCTTTAAGGGTATTAAGCGCTTGCACTTGTTGACGGCGATGAAACCGCCCAAGAGCTTGACGGAGCTTAGATACCGCCCCGTACGCTTTAAGACGGTGGTGGAAAACGATTTGCAGGCAATGGCGGAAGGTATTTTGAAATTTGCGGAAGGGGAAATTGTTCCCGAACCCACCGTGAAGAAATAAAAAACGCAAGTTCCCCACCGCGTTTTTTCCGTAAAAGGACACGGAAAAAGACCGTCGTGGGGAATTTTTGTGAAAGGTAAGTGATTTTCTTTGGGAAAAGGGTTTTGCGGTTGCCTTTTCTCATAGGGGTATGGTATAATAATACCGCAATTAAAACGGGGGGAAGCTATGTTCGGATACGTACAAACGGATACACCGTATTTGTTTATCAAGGACGATATTTTGTATAAAGCGATGTATTGCGGACTGTGCAAAGGTATTGCCCAAGTTTGCGGTAATCCTGCGCGTATGGGGCTTTCCTATGACGTTACGTTTTTATCCGTACTGTTGCATAATCTTGCAGGCAAGGACGTACAAATAAAAAAATCGCACTGCTTAACGCATTGCATACGCTCTCACCAAATGGCGGACGTGGACGAGTTGACGAGAAAGCTCGGCGCGCTGAATACCGCGTTGGTGTATTTCAAATACACGGACGATATTGCCGACGGGGATAAGGGCAGGGGTAAGCGTTTTTGGTTTACCAGCGGTTATAAACGAATGAAGAAAAAGTATCCCGACATCGAAAAAATCGTTAGGGAGAATATGTTAAGCCAACAAGCCGTGGAAAAACAAAAGGTTGCTAGTATCGACAGGGCGTCGGATAGCACGGCGAATATGATGTCGCAAATTTCCAAGTACCTTTTGGGCGATAAAGCTACGGAATACACCGATAAGCTCTTTTACCAAATCGGCAAATGGATTTACCTTATCGACGCTTTGGACGACTACGACAAGGACATCAAAAAGGGCGCGTATAATCCGTTCGTGTTATCCTACGGGGAAAGCGCAAAATGTAAACGGGAACTGATGCAAGGCAAAAGCGGAGAAGAAGTGCGGTTTGCGTTCCACGCCGTTTTTTATGATATTCGGGAGTGTCTTGCCAACGTGCATTTTCATTTCAATCGGGATTTGACGGATAATATTCTACTTCGGGGCTTACCGCAAGCTACGCAAAGAATTATGAACGGCGAGTGTGTAAACTGTAACAGAAAAAAGGATAGAACGCCGAAATTGACGGATAATAAATAATACGGAAGATATATCAAAGGGAGCGAATATGCAAGAATTTTATGAAGAACTTGGCTTAACGGAAGACGCGACGGACGAAGAAGTCACCGCCCGTTATACCGAGTTAAAAGAAAAATATAGCGAAGAGAGATGGCAGGACGGCGAAGCGGGCAATAAAGCCGCGAAAAAGCTGACGAAAGTGCAAACGGCGTACCAAGAAATTATGGCGTCGCGAAAGGAAAAGCAAGCGGAAGGCGAACGCGTGACGACTTTGGACGAAGTAGCGCGTTGGTTAAAGGAAGGCGATATTTCTAAGGCGCAAGCCATTTTGGACGATTGTAGCGAGAGAAACGCCGAATGGCACTATTTACAAGCGGTTATTTTCTATAAGAAAAACTGGGTAAACGACAGTAAAAAGCAATTAGAAATTGCTATGCAAATGGACCCTGCTAACCAAAAATACCGTGGCGCGTATAAGAAGATGAACGACAAGGACGCGTACGAAAAGCAAAACGCAGGAAACGCGCAAAACCCGTACCAAGACCAACCCACGGGCGACAATAACCAAATGGGCGGTGGCGGTTGCAACGAATGTATGTCCTGCTGTTACACCATTTGCTGTATCAACTGTTTATATAACTGCTGTTGCGGTTGCCGTTGATAGCGCGTTATGAAAAAAATAACGACGTATCAAATTGCCTTGTCCGCACTTGCGTGCGCGCTGGCTACGATATTTTTAACGCTTGGCGTCGTGTCGGAAGTACTACTTTTTACAGGGTACTTGCTTAGCGGTATCGCGTTGATGTTACCGCTTGCCAAGCAAAGCTACTTAGGGTACGTGTTGGCGTTTTTGTCCACGTGTATTTTGTCTTGTATTTTCGCGTCGTTTCGGTTTTGGGATATTTTACCCTTTTTGATGTTTTTCGGGTTGCACCCTTTGGCTAACGAATTGCAACTCAAATGGAAAATTAACCGCTACGTCGCTTGCGCGGTAAAAGCGTTGTGGTTCGATTTGACGATGTATCTCGTGTGGAAAGTGGTGTTTGCCATCACGACGAGCATACCGGCTATCGACACGTATATATTGCCGATTATTTTACTGTTCGGCACAATATTTTTTATCGGCTACGATTATTTGACGTTTGGTTGGCGCAACGTCGTTATGCGTTTGGTGCGCCGTATATCAAAATAAACGAAGGGGGATACGCGTATGTTGCAAAAAAACGATAGCGTATGCGCCGTAACCGAAGCCATAGGCTCGGGTGGGGAAGGCATTATCAGGCACGAAGGAATTACCTTTTTCGTGCCTGCTTGTTTACCTGGCGAGAAAGTCCGTTTTAAGGTCTTAAAAATAAAAGACGGGATAGGGTACGGGAAATTAGAAGAAGTGCTTACCCCTGCGGAAGAACGCGTTCGGGAAAAATGCCCCGTCTTTTCTCGTTGTGGCGGTTGCTGTTTGCAACACTTGGATTATTCCTATCAGCTGGTACATAAAAGCAAAACGGTGCAGGATGCGCTCCGCAAAATCGGCGGACTGGATATTCCCGTTCCGACAGCGGTAAAAAGCGAACGGGAGTACGGGTATAGAAATAAATTGCAAATGCCTATCGGCGTAGATAAGGACGGGAATACCGTGCTGGGGTTTTATGCTGAACGTTCGCATAGAATTATCCCCGTAACCGAGTGCGCCATTCATCCCAACTGGTCCAAAGAGCTTATTGCTACGCTTACGCAATTTATTCGCGAAACAGGCGTTAAGGGGTACGACGAAGGCACGAAAAGGGGACTTTTACGGCATATCGTAGCAAGGGAAATCGGCGGTAATTTCATTTTTACGCTGGTAGCAACCCAAAGCGACGTACCGAATATTGCGTATTTTGTGGAATTGCTGTCACAAAAGTTTGCGTCGTTTACGCTGTATATCAACGTCAACGATAAGGATACCAACGTGATACTTGGGGAAGAAATGCACCTTGTGCACGGCAAGGGCTTTTTTGAAACGACGGAACAAGGGATTCGATACGAGGCAGGCCCTGTAACGTTTTTACAGGTCAACGACAAAGTGCGTGAAAAGCTGTATAAAGACGCCGTAAAAACGGTGACGGGCGACGGGGACGAAGTGATTATCGACGCCTATTCGGGCGGTGGCTTGATGACGGCAATGTGCGCAAAGAAAGCCAAACGCGCGTACGGGATAGAACTGGAAAAAGAAGCGTCCGCTTGCGCGGACGAATTAAAGAAGAAAAACGGCTTGACGAATATGCAAAATATTTGCGGAAAAGTAGAAGACGAACTGCCTGCCGTTTTGCAAAAAGAAAGAGATGAAAAACTGCGTTTGATATTAGACCCGCCCAGGGCAGGTATCGCGCGAAGCGTTGTAAAAGCGTTGCTGTTAAGCGGAATTCCCAAGCTGACGCTGATTAGTTGCAACCCTGCCACCCTTGCAAGGGATTTAGGGATATTGACGGGACGACTGATTGAAAACGAAAAGGGCGAGCTAATCAAAAACCCTGCGTGTGTAGGTATGGATGGGCAAGCCGTGTTAGACGGATATTACGGCATTGAAAAAATTCAACCGTACGATATGTTCCCCCAAACCAAGCACGTAGAAACGCTCGTGTGCCTTGCGCGCAAGGCGGATTGAAAAATAAAACCGCCGTACGCCGTGCTTGCACGGGCGTAAAAGCGGTGTTATTTTTCAAAGCGTTGTGTCAACAACGGAAAACAGTTTTTCGTGTGTTTGTGTTTCCCGTCGGGCAGACGAACATACATCCCCTTATGCAAGGGGATATACGTTCCCCCAAACCAAGCACGTGGAAAGTTTAGTTTGTCTGACGAGAGAATAAGCCAAAATCGGCTTAAAATGGGCAAAATTAAGCCTTTTTGAGTGGTTTTGAGATGAAATTTCAAAAAATTGATGTTCTAACTCAAAATCGCCCTGATTTTACACGGGGACAAAAGATACTTTTGAGCAAACCTCGAAAGTTCATTTTACAGCAGTGCAGTATAACATTCGAAGATTTTAGGAGTAAAAATAATGAAAAAAATTGTTCTTATCGGTGATTCTATTCGGATGGGTTATGACAAATACATCAAGGACGCATTGAGCGATACCGCCGAGGTGTTTTATCCTTCCGAAAATTGCAGATTTGCAGAGTACATTTTGCGCTATGCACACGAATGGAAGAAAAACGGAAATTGGGGCGATGATGTTGACCTTGTCCATTGGAACGCAGGACTTTGGGATGCATTGGAGCTTTTCGGTGATGAGCCGCTTACATCGTTATCTTATTATAGAGAGGCAATCATTCGAATAGACAAAAGGCTTCGTATGCTTTTTCCAAAAGCTAAATTTGTGTTCGCGACCTCAACCAATGTAAGCGAAAAAATGGCAGCACCTGAATTTATGCGGCACAACGCAACTATAGAGAAATACAATACTGAGGCTCTTTGCGCTTTGGCGAGCACTGATACCGTCATAAATGATCTTTTTTTGCTTACATCAACTGTTCCAGATTCTTATCGTTCAGACTGGGTTCATTTTTATACTCCCGAGGGCACGGAATTGATTGGCGGAAAGGTTTTATCGGTGATATGTGAGCTTCTATCTATCAGTCCTAACGAGGTAAATATAAAAAACTTCGAGCCTGAGCGTTATTCCAGAAGCAATATTGGATATTGAATTATACCTTTTGGCTTTTCAACCCCCGTTTTTGACACAAAAATATACCTTTTGGAGTCTTGACCCACGTAGAAACGCTGGTTTGTTTAATAAGAAAAGAAGAAAGTCGCGTACAATAACACGATAAGCGACGATAGGAGTACGACAATGAAATTTATATGGGCAAAAGGATTATCGGATGAAAAGAACGTGACCTTGGCATTTGTTTGGAAGTGCAATGAGGAACAGAGGAAGTTGCATTTTCACTTTGTGCAAAAAACGCATATAAGATTTATAAGAACGGTGAAATGATAGGGGCAGGTCCTGCGCGTACTGGGCACGGCTACGTTAGAAAAGCCCGTTATTTTTGGGAAAGACTTTGCAAGGGTGACGTTATTGTGGTGGAGGTTTGCGCGTATAACGTACGCTGTTTATCCGTCGCAGGGAACAATCCTTGTTTTGCCTCGGAAATTACGGCAAACGGAAAACAAATTGCGGACAGTTCTGATTTTCAATGTTATAGATTAACGGATAGAAAGCAAAAGGTATTGCGCTATTCGTTCCAACGTGCCTTTGTGGAAAGTTACGATATGCAACAATGCCGTACGGCTTTATATAAAGGCGACGCGTCCGCATATCCAAGTATGTTGACGGAAACGGTTGCAAGTAGAACGGATTATGCCGAATTGTACAATACGCTTATGCAAGAATTTGGGTACGGTAGAAAGGAAGACGAATATCCAAAAGTATATCCCAGTAACGCGTTGATAGGTTTTTTACTCCGTTTGGATCTTTTACGGCAAGATAAACAATATGAAAAGTTGCTAAATGAAGTAAAAGCGTATTATACAAAAATGGCTATGATGACCGGTACGCTTTGGGAACATAAGGACACTCGAGCAAGTTTAAACCACGGGTTTGCCTCTTACGTGGCGACGTTTATTTTGGAAGCGTTGGGATTTATTGTACCGATATTTTAAAAGTTAGACAAGAAAAATAATTTTGTAAAAAGGTTTAATTCATATGTTACAAGTTAAGAAAGCGACGGTAGACTATCAAGAAAATCCTTTGGGGATTGCAACTATGCAACCGCAGTTTGCCTGGGATTTTGAAACGGGAAAAAGTAAGCAAACCGCTTACCGAATTATTGTGGCGGATAACGCCCGTGATGTACAAAACGGCGTGGGTAACGTTTGGGATTCGGGAATTGTGCAAAGCGAAGCTTGTTGTGGCGTGCGTTTTGCGGGGAAAACGTTACAATCCGCTAAGGAATATTTTTGGAAGTTATTCGTGCAAGACGAGGAAACGCGTTGGTCGGAAAGCATAGTGCAAACTTTTGAAACGGCGTTACTTCGCGCAGAGGACTGGAAAGGTGCTTGGACGTCAATGCCCCTGCAATTTGTTGGGGGAAGTTTGCGTTTTCGTAAGGTGCTTGATTTGCCTGTGAATAAAAAAATAAGCAAAGCAAGGGCATACGTTTGCGGTCTTGGTTATCACGAATTTTACGTGAACGGCAAGAAAATCGGGGACGAGGTATTAAATCCGTCGGTGACTGAATATGCGAAGCGTGTAGAATACGTAACGTACGATTTTACGGAACAATTAGAAGCAGATAAGCCAAACGTCGTGGCGTTTGAATTGGGGAACGGCTGGTACGGCACGCGGGAATTAAAGGCGCAATTTTACGTGTATTTTGACGATGGAAGCGTATATGAAGATCACAGTGCGCCCGTACATGGGTGGTTTGTATCGGGCAGTCCGTTGATAGATAACAGTATATATGGCGGGGAAATTTACGATGCCAGGTTGGAGGATAAGTATCCTTTAAACTGGGCAACGCGGGATTATGAAGCAACGCTGAGCAACGGTTGGATCTTTTCCATTGTGTCCAACGCACCCATAGCTACGTTGGAAGCGCAATCCATTAACCCTATACGCGTCAAGGACGAATACCCTGTAATAGGGATTGTGAAAAAGTCGGATAACGTATTTGTATACGATATCGGGCAAAACCTCGCAGGTTGGGCAAAGATAAAAGTGCGTGGGCAACGTGGCGCAAGTGTAACCATGAAATTTGCCGAAGATTTAACGCAAGACGGTTATGCAAATCAGCTGAATTTACGTAGCGCGCGTTGTAGCGATACGTATATTTTACGGGGCGGTAGCGTAGAGGAATACGAACCGAAGTTTACCTATCACGGTTTCCGTTACGTGCAAGTGGAAATTACGGGCGAGGCGGAAGTTTTGGAACTGGTGGCAAAGCACGTACATTCGGATGTGCGTATTGCAGGTACGTTTAACAGTTCCGACGCAACGTTGAACCAGTTACATAAAAATGCGCAAATCACCGAATTGAATAATTTACACTCGGTAATGACCGATTGCCCGCAACGAGATGAACGTTTCGGTTGGCTTAACGATTTAAGCGCAAGGCTTTACCAAACGGTGTATAATTGTGGGATGGAACGTTTCTTCCCTAAATTTATCAAAGATATAGCGCATACGCAACGGGGGGACGGCGCTATTGCGGATACGGCGCCGTATTATACGGGCGGTAAGCCTGCGGATCCCGTTTGCGTGGCGTATCTGTTGTTGGCTACGCTCAGCTATCAATATTACGGCGACGTGCGCGTTTGCGAGGAGGAATACCAAGGCTTTAAGGCTTGGGTGGATTGTCTTTTAACACATGCCAAGGATTATGTAATGGATTACTACTGGTATGCCGACTGGGTACCCCCCGAATGTTTCAAAGACGTAAAAACGGACGGAATTTACATTTCCACGGTATTTTTGTACTGGCATTTAAAATTGTTGGTACAGTTGGCGGAAATTGTAGGGAATGCGGTGGACGTCAAGGTATATGCGGAGCATTTGGAAAATGCGAAAGACGCCATTTTGGATAAGTATTTCGATAAGGAAACCGCAAATTTTTCAACGGGTACGCAAACGGAAAACGCTTTGGCGTTGTGGTTGGGCATAGCTCCTAAACAATACGCGCAAAAAATAGCCGATAATATCTATGCCGACGTGGTAAAACGCGGATACCATTCTACTTGCGGAAACGTTGGGTATAGACCGCTGTTTTACGTACTTAGCGACTACGGTTATACGGACGCGGTTGTGAAAATTTTACAAAACCCCGAATACCCGGGTTGGGGATTTATGATTGCAAACGGTGCAACAACGGTATGGGAACGTTGGGAAAACGAAATGCAAAACGTAATGCACTCGTTTAATCATCCGATGTTTGGCAGTTACGACGCGTGGTTATATCGATATCTGGGTGGTATCTCTGTGGACGACGACGCGTTTGGCGCGGATAAAATAACGTTGAAACCGTATATTCCCGAGGGGATAGATTTTGTAGATTGTTCGTTTGAAACGATTCGCGGAACAATCGTATCAAAATGGAAAAGGCAAGAGGATGGAAACGTGGCGTATCACGTGGAAATACCGCCAATGACCAAAGCTGTGGTGGAATTTGGTGGAGAGAAACATACGCTGGATTGCGGTGTATATACGTTTATAAGCAAAATATAAAACACAACGGACAAGCACAATTTTGTGCTTGTCCGTTATTTTTTTGGCTGATATTATGCATGGTTTGGGTAAAAACGTTTAATTTTGTGCATATTTACAAAAGGATTATGCATAGACATTAAATATTAGTATATGTTAAAATATACATATCCAATAATAAGGGGAATATCGCTTATGAAAGTAAAAAAATTTTTAAGCTCTTTAACGGCAATGCTTTGTTGTTTCGCTATGACGTTGAGTGCATGTGGGTTGACCATAGATAGTTCGGTGGATACCAGCGAAAGTACGCAAGAAAGCACGGATACTTCTATGGACGTATCCGAAGACAGTTCTATGGACACGTCCGAGGATAGTTCGGAAGACGGGGCGGAGGTTGCGGATTTGGTGGATTTTGCAGTGGACGTGCCAACGGGGCGCGACCCCGTGGTGCTGATGCTTTCGGACCCGCAATTTATTGACGCTGCGCAACAAAGAAGAGATGATAGATTGGGCGGGCTTACCGACCGCTATTCTCGTGCGAATATCGAGGATAGGGTACTTAGGTATATTAGAGAGTCGGTCAGCCGTTCTAATCCCGATTTGATTTTAGTGGCAGGCGACATTATATACGGTGAATTTGACGATAGCGGTTATGCGCTTTCCCTGTTTGTGGAAACGATGGAATCGTTCAATATTCCTTGGGCGCCTATTATGGGCAATCACGAATGTGAAACGGAAAAGGGTATAGACTGGATTTGCCAGCAATATGAATCAGCGCAAAATTGTTTATTCAAACAAGGCACGATAACGGGTAACGGTAATTATACCATAGGTATCACGCAGGGCGGAAAACTTCTCCGTACCTTCTTTATGATGGATTCCAACGGCTACGGTGCGATGAGTTCGGCTACGGCTTCTAACGGGCACTCGATTTCAACGGCAGGGTTTGGCGCGGACCAAATTGAGTGGTATCAGCAAGAAATTGCGGATATCAAAGCCGTTTCACCGCAAACGAAGTTGTCGTTTATGTTCCATATCCCTATTCGGGCGTTTGTGGACGCATTGATAGAGAACGGTTTTGATAATGCAAGCAATAATTCGTTTAAGGATTTTGATAAGGACGACAAGGACGACACGTTTGGTATGGCGTACGGGCGTATTGATTATCCTTGGGATAATAGCGGTACGGTCTTTAACGATTTGAAACAGCTGGGGGTAGACTCTATCTTCGCGGCGCACCAACACGGCAATAGTATGGGCGCGAAATACCAAGGCGTACATTTGCAATTCGGTTTAAAAACGGGAACGTACGACCAAGTGAATTATGTGACGAATACGGGCGACGTTACGTTTGGTTATAATGACGGTGGCGACCCGATTACGGGCGGTACGGTAATTCCTGTATCTCAAACGGACGGTTCTATTTCCCCGTATCATATCGTAACGAATATCGAGGAGGACCAAGCGTTTGTCGAAACGCTTACAAGCCAAGAAAAAGACGTAGCAGTAACGACGGTACATATCCAAACGGTAAAGGCGCAAGCAGGTTCGGATAAAAACGCGTTGTATTTACAATTCATCGACGAGGACGAGCAAACGCAACGGATAAACGTGGGTACAGGCGTTTCTTCCGCTACAAACGTGTCCCTTCAAAACTTTGCTAAACAAATACATTATAACAACGAAGATGTGGTTGCATATCAGGGCGTTGTTACGGTTAGCGATACAGAAACGCTGAAAATTTCTCTCAACCAAGACGCGTCGTTTAGACGAATGAGTTACGTGTATATCCCTCAAGATTGCACCTATGCTTTCGATACGGACGGGAACGGCAAGGTGGATACCGTTTGGACGTTTGACAGGGATTTTAAAATTGTTTATGACCCTGCCACTTGCGTGGTGCGTGAAAGCTTGGGCGGTTGCAACGGCGATTGTGATACGGACGAGTGGCACGTTTACGCAAAGCCGTTGGTAAATAGCAAAGCCTCTGTTGCCGTTTCGTGTTGGTATTGGAACGCTATTTCCAGCAGTACGGAACTGGGTATGCAGTTTAAACCCGCTACGGGTCAAACGCCTATTAACCTCGGTTACGGGGCGGTTTGGCTTCCGCCCGACGACGATACGACCGCGTTTTTGCAGTATATCAAGATTAACGGAAACGCATTGCCTGCTACGGCAAAATTACAGCTTTGCGGACAGTTGGATAGTATGAAACTTTACAGCGTTTCGTTTAACGTGGGCGACGTAATTACGGTGGATAAAGGCGCGGTATTTACGCATAACGGTTATACGATGACGGTAGAGGCTACGCTGTCTTGGACGTACAACGGCGGAAACTCGTTTACCTGTTCGGCTACGGCATAAAAATAGAAATAGTATACGGGCGGTTGCACACGGCAACCGCCCGTAAATTTTAGCAAAAATACCGCTTATATTTCACGTTAAACCCGTATATGGTAGGGGTTATTTATCAAATAAGCGTTGATACGTCTTTGGGGAAACCCCTACGAATTTTGTAAATAATCTACTGAAATACAGCGGATTATCATAACCGACGAGATATGCCACTTGCGCGACGTTATAGGAACGCGTTTCTAACAGCGTTTTTGCATTGCTCATACGTAGAGAAATGATGTATTGCATAGGCGTTACTTTCATGATTTCTTTGAAACGGCGGATAAACCAACACACGCTCATATTGATGCTTTCCGCGTACGCCTCAACGTTGATAGACTTGTTATAATTTTTCTCAAAAAACTGCGCAGACTTTTCTATTTCGTTGAACGATTGAGCGGTTACGTTGTCTTGCGCGTTTTCCTGTATTTTGCGTTGAGCTAACAGTAAAATTTGCTGGAACAAAACGGTGGATAATTTTTCGTAACAAACCCGACATAACTGCAATTCGTGAATTAAATTTTCTAACAGTTGGCGTATGGATTGCGAATCGCCTACCGAAAAAAGAGTTTTTCCACGTGAGAAATGATAACTTTCTAAAATGTTCTCTACGTCGCTACCCGTAAAATGTACCCAGTATACCTCAGCTTTTTCCTCTTGGAGATAGTAATACATTTGTGGGTCTCCAGGGCGGAAAAGTACCGCCGAGCCACTGGGCAGGGCATGCGTTTGTCCGTTGATGGTGAAATGCGCTTTGCCTGCCGTGATATACAAAAATTGATAATCCGTCCTGCCTTTGGGACGGTGCGTTTTAAAAATAGGCGTATTTTTGAAACGATAAAATCCGCAGGCAGTAATGATAAGCGGTTCGTGTTCGTCGTGAATATCCGCTATCTTATTGTGCAAATATGCAACGTTAATATCCATATCTTTTCATGCTCCTATAATTATATTATATATATAATTTGGCGTTTTGCAAGTATTTTTGTATCATTTTGTGTATATTTTAGCAAATATTGTTCATTTTTTTCTACATTTTTGGCTTGAACAAGGCTCACGATTATGATATAATTATACTATAATTATTTGCCCTTGCCCATTTTTGGCAAGGTGGAAAAAGGAAAATATTAAGGAGGAAGACTATGAAAACTTCTAAATTAAAGAAAGTATTGCTTTCCGTTGGTTCGTTTTTATTTGCAACGTGTTTAGGGTTTGGTTTCGGGTTGGTGAAAAAGCCCGTTGTTGCTGAACCGTTGACAACCAAAAACGGCTTTACGGATTTGGATACGAGCTTTGCTGGTACGAAAGGTGTGGCAGTTGGTGCGGTTGCGGATAGCTATCTCGTGGTAAACAAAGCGTATGGTGGCGGTAAGGGTATTAACGTAGACTTTGAGGTGGATGTAACGCTTACCGACTATATGAGCGGTGCAATGTTGGGTTTTGTGCCTACAAATAACAAGGCGGATATTGCAGTTGCCAATAAAACGGGAAACGGTTTTGCGGATAGTAACTATATGTACTATTGGCATAACGGTACGGGATATGAATGGGCAACGTTTGTTAATAACGGTTATGGAGAAGGGATTACGTCGTCTGTGCAAGCACCGATAATCGGTAACGTAAAAATAAAGTTGAGCATTGCCGCGTATGGAAACTGCACGATAAAATTATACGTGCCGTCTTCTAATACGCAAATGGATGTGTCGGTAACGAGAGATGCGTGGATTGACCTTGTGTCTTCGCAATGGTGGCCGTTTTTGAAATACGAAGTGGCTAGTCGTAACGGTTCGGACGCGGTGGGGTATCCGTTCTTATCGATACAAAACGCCGTGTATAATTCCATTTCGTTAACGTCTGGTCAACATTGTGCGGTTTCTTCGTTTAACGACAGTTTAAGCGACCCTACCGCGTTTGCCAACAATTACGTAACGAACGACGCGTTTGACAACGCTGTTACGACAGGGACGATTACCGTGCCTCGGTCGACGATTAGTGTAAACAATAGCACAACGGCGGATATTACGACCAACCACGGCACTATGGCGGATATGTTCCGTAGCGTGCAATCGTTTAAAGGCGCTATGCGTGCGGAAATGTCGTTAAACTCTATTGGACCTACGGCGCGTCTGGGTTTCTATTCTCTTACGCAAAACAATAACGTTTTTGTAACGATGAGCTTGTATGGTATGCAAGTAAGCAAATACGGTAACACCGTTTATAGCCAATGGGAAAATGAAAACAAGTGGGCGACCATTTTAAACGAAACGGGCGTAGCTGCGCTTGGCGGTGATTTCAAAATTATTATGGAATGCAACGCGCAAGGCGATACCACCATTTCCTTGCAAGTGATCCAACAAACGTGGGGACAAACGCTTACCAAACAATTATACGAAATTACGACGATTGAGGGCTTGCTTGCAGACGTCGTTACGGGTGGCGGTTATCTTACGGTTGCAGCGTCCAGTTCCGCTTGGAATAACGTTACTACGTTAAAGGATATCAAGCTGACGGGCGCAAACGGGGAAGTGCTCTTGGAAGACGATTTCTCTTACAGCAATTTCAATGGCGACGGCGAGAACTTGTGGTTGTTGTCGGATTCGACCAATATGTACAATTTGCCTGGCGTTAGCTCGATGGTATTCAGCGGTGGTACGGCGTACGTAAATACGCAAAACACGGCAACGGCAAAAGAGAAATTGACGATTGACTGGAACGCGCAAGTATTTAGCGGTGAAATGAACTATTACTTGGGTATGGACGAAAAGGGTTCGGCTACGGCTAATGCGTACGTAACGGTAAAAGACGGCAACTTGACGTTGACCCAAGACACGACGGTAACGCTTGCAAGCAACGTAGATTTTACGCAAAAGACGGCTGTGCAACTGGTGTTCAATAACGCGAACAATAAAGTATACGCGTACGTGAACGGAACGGAAACGGGCGTGGCAAATATCAAAACGGACCTTACGGGCTATATGGGTATTGGCGCAACCAACGCAAGCTTGACGTATTTTAAAGCAGATGTATCCGAAGCGTTTAGCGTTGTAGAAATGCAAAAGGGCGCGTACTTGAAAGCAAATACCACGTTGGAAAATTCGGGTATTCGTTTTGCAACGATAATCGATAAGGGCTGGTATGACGAAAAGAAAGCGGATGCAACCGTTTCGTCGATTACGTATGGTACGTTGATTGTACCTACCGATTATTTAAGCGCAGTTGGCGAGTTTACGTTGGAGGGCTTGGAAGCAAGCGGTAAAAATTACATTAACGCAGTTGTAAGCAACGGATTTACCAACGAAGATACGGCTACGGAAGACGGCTATTATCAATTTATGGGCGGTATCAAAAATATCCTGCCTGCAAACTATACAAGAAACTTCTCGGCAGTTGGTTACGTAACGGTAACGTATAATTCGGGCGCGGATACGGAAACGTACTACTCGGCATATAGCGAAGTGGACCATTCCCGTAATATTTACCAACTTGCGGATAGAACGTACGCTGACAGAACGAACGAGGAAACGGAAACGCATAAGTACAAACTTAACGACGGTACTTGGGCAAGATATAGCCAAGAAGTTATGGACGTTATGTACGCATACCTTGACGGTGTGGTAAACGTAACGGTTAGCGAAGACGGTACGCTTTCCAACGTAGCACTTAACGAATATTATCAAGCGTCTTACAAAGTAACGCACGACGGTAACGCATTTAGCGTTGTATCGGATACGGAGGTTAAGACTGTGTTGGTAAACGGCATTAGACAAAAGAACTTTACCAAGGGTAGGGATGGTGATAAATATACGGCAACGTTTACGTACGCGGGTATATTTAATACGGAAGAATTGTTTGCTAAGCAAACGGAAGTGACAGAGGTTTCGCTTGCAGGGCTTTCCGCTTATCCCAATATTACGGCGTATACCTATAAATCGGTACCGTATGGCGACTTGGCGGAAACGGAACCGTTTATGGCGGTGGGCGTGCCTACGACGGATAAGCCCGAAGGAGGTTATCCCGCAATCGTGCTTGTGCATGGTGGTGCAGGACAAGTATTTTGCGACTGGATTAAGCTTTGGACGGATAAGGGTTACGTAGCGCTTGCGTTGGATATGTTTGCTAACAAATTAGACAATACGCTTGCGAAGGTTGAAAATTCTTCGGCAGGTCCCAATGAAAGTCACGCGGGTTCGATAAACGATAACCCGTACGATTATCAAAACAGCTGGGTATATCACAGCGTAACCAACGTTATTTTGTGTCATAACTATTTGCGTTCGCTTTCCAACGTAAATGCAAATAAAATCGGTATTACCGGTATTTCTTGGGGTGGATTTATCACGAATATCGTATCGGGTGTAGATTCGCGTTTCTCGGCGTTTGCTCCTGTATACGGTTCGGGGTATATTTACGACGATACGAAGTGGAATGGGGCGTTCGGTAACGAAGACCGTCAAGCTTGGATTAACCGCTTTGACCCGTCCTCGTACGTACAATATAATGATAAGCCCACCTTATACGTTTCGGGTATCGATGATAACTGTTTCGACGTAATGAACCGCGCAAAGACGTATGCGTTGGCAAAAGGCGACGTGTATTACAGCCAAAGAAGTGATTTGGCGCACGGATATTTCTACAACCAAACGGAAGAAATTTATTACTTTATGGAAAAAGTATTAAACGGTGTAGAGGATAGCGTAACGGGCTTTATCGATTCGACGGTTAGTGGTAACGGTGCTTACGCGTATGCGAAAATTAACAATTTCGAGGCAATTAAAGATAAGTTTAGCGGTGCAAACATCGTTTATACCACCTCGACGGACGAAGACCCGCATAAGTGGACGTTTACGACAAAGCAAGTATGGGTAACCGAAAACGGTGAAATGGATTTTAATTTCGCTACGGAAGGCATTACGGGCGTTAAAGCGTTTGCTTTCGAGTTTGTAATGAAAACCGGAACTTACCGTTTGAGTACGGAAATCGTATTGGCGTAAGGCAAAGGGGATAGATTATGAAAACGTATTTTGAACCTATTATTGAAATATTGAAATGGAAACAAGAAGATATTATCACCACGTCGCCTGGTAATGCGGATTTTGACGACTACTTTGACGACGAGAATTGGGGCTAATTAGCAAAAACGCAACCCCTAACAATTTGTAGGGGTTGCGTACAAAACGGTTAAATAAAAAGAAAAAGAAGGAAAATGGATATGAAGAAATTTATTGCAGGTTTATTGGCGGTTTCAACGGTGTTACCTTGTGCAGTAGCGTGCGGTGGCGGAAATAACGGCGGAAATGATTATGGACATTTATTGACGAGAGAAGACGGAGATTTGTACGTGCGTTATTTCAAAGGCGGTAACGGTGCGGAGTGGTTATACCCTATCGCAGACGCGTTTGAAAAGGAAACGGGCATTACAGTATATTTGGAATGCGACGACGAAATCACGGAAAATATCCCCACGGTTTTAGAAAGTGCGCACCCTACCAGTGGAACGCCCAGTGCAAATAGATTAAAACAGTTGCCCGACGTTTGTATGACGCAAACTTTGAAATGGCAAGAATTTGTAAACAAGGGTTGGATTGCCAACATTGACGAAGTATATACCTATAAATACGCAAACGAAGGCAACGTAACACTTGCGGATAAGTTGATTGACGGTGCGGATACGTTCGGGTATATGGGACAAACCCCCGACGACGCGTTGGAAGGGAATAAGCATTATTGGGTAGTTCCTTGGACTTCCCCTTTGACGGGTCTTGTTTATAACGTAAAAATGTTAAAGAGCCTCGGCGGGAAATGGGCAAACGGCTACGTACCCGCTACCGTTACCGAATTGTTCGAGTTGATTGACGACTTGAACGAGGCGAATATCACGCCTTTTGCTTGGGGTGGAGATAGCAACGGTATGGGCTATTGGAACTTTATGTTTATGAGTTTTTGGGCGTCCTACCAAGGTTACAACGTTAGCTACAATAACGGCAAAGCGAAATATGGTAGCATGATGGATTTCTACAACTTCGTAGATGACGACGGCAATATGGACGGCAATAACGGTGAGAACGAAGGTTTCGGTTCGTTTGACCAAGCAGGTAGAAAAATTGCTTTGAAAGTAATTCAAGATTTAATTGTAGATACCCAATCGGCAAACAAGAAAGATTGGAAGTGGAAGAACAGTATCGACTACCCCGTTTCTAAAAAAGCGCAAGAAGCTGCGGATAAATTTGCTTTTGAAGAAGCCGCTATGACGCCCACGGGTTCGTGGATTAAAAACGAAATTGCGGAATCGATGGACGAGGGCTTTGAATATGCGATGATGCCTACCCCTGCGGTGGATATGGCGTACGTACAACGCGTAGCAACGGAGCTTGGCTTGCAACCGCAAGAAATCCATGGCGGTTTGTTTACGGACAACACGTTTGAAACGGAAACGAATACGGGTAAGACGTATGCGCAAATCAACAATACGGAAATTGGCGATTTGATGTTTATCCCCAAAAACGCAACCAAGAAAGCAAATGCAATTAAGTTCTTACAATACGTAAACAAAAAAGAAAACGTAGAATCGGCTACCATCGATATGGGTATTGCAAGACCTTTCAGATATACGCCGAGCGCATTGCAAGGACATAGCGACTTTACCAAGAGCGTATTTGCTGTATATGAAAATCCTAATGCAGTAAACTTGATTAGAAAGAGTGAAAGCAGTATCTTTGCGTACGCGACCATTAAAGAATGGGCTGAACGTAACGAATCGGACGTATTGTTGCAACTTGATCAAAAAACCGCGAAAGGTCTTATCGAAGAAATTTATGTAAACGCAAGTGATAACTGGAATAACTGGAAGACCAAAGCAGGTTTATTCTAATTTGTATTGGAGTGCATAATGAAACAAACAGTAGAAGGAACGGTAGAAACTACCGTACCAACCCAAAAATCATACAATAGAGCAAAGCGCAACGACACCATCTTCGTATGGTGTATGTTGGCTTTGCCTATTCTCCATTTCTTGATTTTTTGGTTGTATATCAATAGCAGTACCATTTTTATGACGTTTTTCCGCTACAATCCCAGCGTGCAAAAATATCAATGGTATGGGCTGAATAACTTTATCGAATTGTTTAGGGATATGTTCTTGGGCGGTGACCCGCGTACGTTTAACTCGATGTTGAACTCGCTGATTATCTTCCCTGTAAACAACTTTATCATCTTACCGTTATCGTTTGTGGCAGCGTATTTCTTATCTAAAAAATTACCGTTATCGAACTTTTTCCGCGTATTATTCTTTATGCCGTCGATGATTGCCATTACGGTATTGGCGCTTTGTTATCGTTCGATGTTCAATACGGACCACGGTCCTGTATTTATGTTATGCAACGCGATTATGGGCGGAAAAGCGCCTGACTTTTTGGACGTAACCGGTCCGTACGCAATGCCTATTGCATTTACGTTCTCGGTATGGTCGGGGCTTGGGTATAACGTCGTATTATTAAACGGCGCTATTGCGCGTATTCCAGAAGAAATTTTAGAAAGCGCAAGACTGGACGGTATCACGACGACGAGAGAAATGTTTAATATTGTATTACCGCTTTCGTGGGGTACAATGAGTACGTTGTTTATTTTAAACTCGTTGTCTATTTTCGGTTGGTTTTTACCGCCGATGCTCGTTTTGTCGGATACGGGCGGTGTAGAGGGAAAAACTTCCACCATCGCTTTGTACGTATATCAATTGGTAAATGCGGGCAAGGGCGAAGACGCGGCGGCTCTTGGGTTGATGTTCTCCATTATCGGTATCCCGTTCGTATTTGGGGTAAAATGGTTAATGGATAAGATTACGCCCACGATAGAGTTCTAATAATACAGTAATAATTAAGGAGTAAGTAGATATGAAAAAATATGCAAAGCAGTTAGTGGCTTTATTATCGGTTGCGGTAGTGGGTTGCGCAGGCTTGGTCGTAGGCAGTAAACCCGTAGACGCAGGCAACTTCTCGCAAACGGTATTCACCGACGATTTTAGCGCGCCTACTATCAATACGAAAAACTGGCAATCGAACGGCGCAAACGTTGGCATTGTGGAAGCTGGCGGTGCGTTGGTGATTAAAACGATGAACACCGGTTACAATAACTCAATCACGTATAAAGGTTACGAATTTGTGCCGGGTGCTAATTATACCATTACGTTTGACGCAAGTATCAAAGCGCAAGGGGACGTATGGCTTGGCGTGGTATTGGGCGCCGATCCAATCAAAGGCGCAACGTACGAAAGAAACAGCAATAACGGTCTTGTTATCTCAGGAAGACAAGACGGTACGAGAGTGGATAACTATAAAGCTGGTTCTATCGTTATGGAAGATCGCTTTGATTTTGAGGAAATGAAAAGCAACGGTGTGTTCTGTTCCTATAAGTTTGACCTCCGCGCAGTGACGGACGGCTACGAAATGGATTTCTACGTAAAGTCGGTTGATGCAACGGATTACGGTACGGCAAAGAAAACGTTATCGATTAGTGGTGTAGATAAATATCTTGCGTTCCAAGGTAACGGCGAAAACGGTACGATTAAACTTAAAAATTTGTCTATCGCAAAAGAGGGTACGGTTGTAGCCAGCGAAACGTTTGAAACGGATAGCAATACGTTGATTTGTTACAGCGACCAAACGGCTGATTTTGAATGGATTGCACAAGACGAACGTTATACGTCGGGTATTACCAAGGTATTGAAATTTAACGACGCGCAAGACCAACGTATCGTAAGTACGCATGCGGTAACGAAAGATTCGAACAACGTAAACAACTTTAACTTTACGACGACGTTCGAGTGGACTTCTCAAACGGAAGGTACGGGTTTTGGTTTAGAACTTGGTATTAAGAACAACGGTGAAGGCGATAAAATTTACTTTGAAAAGGGTACGTCGGATATCCGTATCATGCAAAAAAATGCAAACGCAAGCGCGAAATCTATCGGTACGGTTGCTTCGCTTGCAGGACAAAACACCATGAAAGTGGTTGGTAGATACGATAATTCCGTAGACGTATATTTGGCAGGTGAAAAGGTTGCAACGGCAAAAGACGTTGACTTTTTAGGCAACGTAGCTATTACGTCCGTGGGCAACGTCAATGCGTTTGTATACGAAGCGGTTTTGGTACAAAATACGTCCGTATATTCCACCGCGCCTATGCTTGGTAATAACTTTAACGCATTAGAACCCGGTTCGTCGACGAAAGGATTTTTGGATAAGACGAAATGGGTAAGCAACGGTAACTGTTCTATTCGTTATAGAAACGGAAACGGTTTCTTGTATTTCAATTCCGGTGACGTAAATTCTTCGTTTAATACCAAACAAAAATATAAAGATTTCATCCTTCGTTTCGACGTAACGCGTATTATTGGTACGTATAATAGAGACGTGGAAGATAACTATGTTACGGAAGGTTATTATAGCGATATGAGTATCGGTGTTAGCATCGGTAAGAAAGCGTATGCCGAATCGAGTATCAGCGGTGACCACGCTTCTATTCAATTCTGCCCGAAATATATGACGAAAGATGCAAATGGTAAATTGCTACCGAATATGATTATTTGGGGCTACGGCGTAACGATGGCGGACGGAAGAACCTCCGAATGGCACGATGAAAACTGGTGGCACGACGGTGTGGACGGAAAGGAAATAACTGCCGAGGGTCAAGGCTTGGCTATCAACGTTATGGTTGTGGCTTCTAACGGTACGGTTTCCGTATATTACAAGTATTCCAACCAAGACGAAAGCTATTTAGAAACGCCTAAGGCTGTATACGTAAACGTAGATACATACGGATACGTGGCAATCAGTTGCGGTTATAACAGTTCTTTCTTTGTAGACAATTTAAGCGTAACGCCGTTGTCGTTTGAAAGCTACTTGTAATAAAGGTTAAAATGGTGAAAAAGATGAAAAAAATGATGAAAGGTCTTGTAATTTCGGCAGTTGCTACTTTGGTAGCAGGCGCTGTATATGCGTTACCTCAAGAACAAGTACAAGCTGACGTTGCCACGCCGAACACGGGGGTAACGGTAGGCGTAGCACCGAATAACGTATTGCTGGTAGACCATGCGATCGGTGGAGGTAAAGGCGCGCCCGTATCCATTGAAGCGGACGTAACGTTTACGCAAAACGCGGAAAAAATGATTCTCGGTGTATCCCCTACAAAAGAAAAAGCGGATATCGCGTCCACGGCTTTTAGTGTGAACGGTTTTGCTGGTAGCGATTATCTCATTTACTGGAACAACGGAACGGAATTTAGATGGACGGGCTTCAAAAATAACACGTATACGGAAGAAGATGCCGTGTCTACTGTACAAGATTATATCGTAGGCAACGTACAATTCAAACTTGAAATTGGAGGGTACGGTGTTTACGATTTGTATATGAAAGTACCTTCGGCAAATACGCAAATGGAAGCAAGCGTGCAAAGAGATGAGTGGATTACGTTGACGACGGGTGCTACTGTTGGGCTTTTCCAAGAATACGAAGTAA
This sequence comes from Clostridia bacterium, assembly GCA_017505945.1. Taxonomy (GTDB): domain Bacteria; phylum Bacillota; class Clostridia; order Christensenellales; family Borkfalkiaceae; genus Scatosoma. The sequence goes on along the minus strand of JAFVOG010000130.1, from coordinate 16,983 downwards.
CGGAAAGAGATGGTGTAAATGCATTAGGCTACGTATATTTCTCTATGGAAAACGTGGTATATAACAGCATTTCCATTACGCCTAACACGAATTTTTCTGCGGTAGAGCCGTTTACGGATAATTTGACGGACGCGGAAGTATTCGTTACGAACTACGTAACCAACGACGTGTTTGACGCAGGTATTGCGGACGGAACGATTCGTGTGCCTCAAAGCAATTCTATCGGCACGAAATCTTTGCAAAAATATTTCTATTCTTACGACGAAATTACGTTTGCGCCTGTGGTAAATTCGCCCGAATATACGTTGGCGGACGTTACGATGACCGTAAGCAAGGACGGTACGCCTGTGGACGGTGTAAACGGGTTAAGCTTTACCCCGACGGAAGACGGTACGTATGATATTACGTTCTCGGCTTTGGAAGGCGAAGTAACGGCTACGCACCAAATTGTGGTGGTAAATATGCCTCAACAAGGCAGTGTAAATACGAAATTCGACGGTTCGGTAAGCGGTTTCGCAAAAGCTAATGTAGAAGTTGCGGATAATAAAGCAACGATGTCGGCAAATGCGTTCTTCGGTACGAAAGGCAGAGCAAAAAACTTTGTACAAATGGTAAGAATTACCGCTATGGATAGCTCCGCAACGGATTTCAGCGTATATTTTGGTAAGCAAACGGAAGACGTAATGTACAAGGTTACGTTCACGAAAGGTTCGACCAACGTGACCATCACGGACGATACGGGTACGACGACGAAAGATATCAGCGTAGACGTATTTACGAAAGTGAGTGGGGCAGGTTTGGTTGTGCAAGTAAAGAAAGTGGCTTCCGAAATGGAAATTGCCCTTACCTATGGAGATTTGCCTATTGAAACGTTGAACGAACCCGTAGCTACGTTCCCTGTAAACGCTACGTTGGTAGGTCAAATTGGTGTTGCTACCGTTTCGGGCGGTCTGCAACTGGATAGATACGTATTTGTCAACTACACGGGCGTTGTGGAAATCCCTGACGCTGACGTAAGCGAAGAGGAAGATCCTAATTCCTCGACGGATTCTACGATTGATTCTACTACCGATTCTACTACGAATTCTGGCAACGGTGGCGGAGAAACGGGCAAAAAAGGCTGTGGTTGCGGTAGCACCATCGGTGTAGCAGGGCTTGCGACGTTATTACCTTTGGCGTTGTTGGTTTTGCGTAAGAGAAAAGAATAATACGGACATAGAGAAAACAAATGGAAACGAAAAATCAAAAAATAAAAAAATCGAAAGGGGATAAATGCTCGTTGCCGAAGGTAACCATGATTATCGTTTTGGTTATCTTCACGCTGTACGGGTTGAGCCTTGTATTCCCTCTGATATGGGCGGCGTTAAACTCGTTCCGTGCCAATAGGGATTTTAAACGCTATCCTTTGGACTGGTTTAACTTTGCGAAATGGGATTTAAAGAATTATAACATATTGTTTACGAAAGAATACAATATGTTTACGATGATTATGAACTCGGTATTTATTTCTATCACGGGTACGATATTAACGTGTATTCTTTGCGCGATGAGTTCGTACGTGGTATCGAAATACCGTTTCAAAGGACAAAATTTTATTTACGCATTGGCAATAACCATCATGCTTATTCCTACGTCGGGTTCGCTTGCTGCACAATACAGTTTTATGGTGGATTCGCAGTTAATCGATACATTTTTCGGCGTTATCATTTTAAACACGGGCGGATTTGGGTTTAACTTCTTCCTGCTGTACGGTACGTTTAAATCGGTATCTTGGACGTATGCGGAAGCGGGCAAAATGGACGGCGCAAGCAATTTTACGATATTCTGGAAAATTATGTTGCCCCAAGTTGTCCCTGCATTATTTGCCGTGGGTATCATTACGTTTATCGGGCTTTGGAACGATTATTTCACGCCGTTTATGTATTTAAAAAGTCATCAAACGTTGGCGGTAGGTATTTATCGTTTACAACAATCCTTTGAAACGAGAGGCGGAAACTGGCCCGTTGTGTTTGCGGCGATGGTACTTTCGTCCGTGCCTATTATTATCGTATTCTCTATTTTCCAAAAGACGATTATTTCTAATACCGTAGCGGGAGGTTTAAAGGGCTAATGAGTAAAAAGTATTTGGCGCGCATAATGGGCGCGGTGTTATCTTTGTCGACGTTGCTCAGCTTTGCTGGTTGCGGTGGCGGAGAAACGGATTTGGCAAAAAAATATGGTGTAGATAAAAGCAATTTATACGGTTTTTTTGAACCGCTTTGGGAAAAGAGAGCGGATTCTACGGAAGATCAAATCAAATGTTTCGATTTAGACGTAACGATTGATTTAATGGAAGCTATGGGTTGTAGCAGTATCCGTTTTTATATCCCCTCTAAGGTATTTAACGCATTTATGGTGGATTATGAATCGGGCGAAGTAGAGGTAATTTTGGATGAAACGCTTGTCGAATACTTCCATGAAGCTGCTACCAAATTAAAAAATAGCGGTATCGATTGCTTGGTTGGTGAAAGTATCGTATTCCCTCCGTTCAGATCCGACTCTGGTGTGAGTACGTTACAAGGTATGTTGAACGTACCGCAGTATAACGTAGACGAAGCGTACGCCATTTGGATGCAAGCGGTTGAAGAAGCGTGGAAAACGCTTACTGCCGAATTCCCTGAGGTTACCATTTGGGAAATGGGTAACGAATATAATACGGATAACTATTTCCATCCCGTAACTTATGATAAAGAAACGGGAACGGGTGGGTTTAGTGTCAATGAAATGGTTGCTACCAACTTGGATTACATGTATTATGCCAACAAGGGTATCAAGGCAGGCAACCCTAACGCCGTTTCACTTACCCCTGGTTATACCAGTGGCGGGCAAATGAAGAGCCGTAAGTTAGAATATTTCTACGATGATTTATATGCAGGTATTCAATCGGGCGCATACCCCAGGGTAGGGACGAAGACGACGAACACGAACGATTTCTTCGGCGGTCTTGCATATCATCCGTATAATTTTTCGGGTTGGGACGATAAGTTTGTTGAATATAACAACGATATTTACGAAGTAGTAACCCGCTATGGCGATATAGGTAAAAAGGTGTACTTTACCGAAGTGGGTTGGTACGACGATTTCAGTAACTCCAAAATCCAAAGTCAAACGGAAGCGATTAAAAAATTATACAGCGCTTGTAAAAACGATATGTGGTACGTTGAAAGCTGTTTATATTTCCGTTTCTATAATTGTGAATATGATTGGAGTGGCGGTGGAGCAGGTAATGCTGAAAAGACGTTCGGTGTTTTCTACGAACCCGATTATACCCAACAAGTGGGCTTCTTGCCTAAACCCAAAGCGGAAGCAATGAAAGAGATTTTCGGTGGTACGGGTGATTTAAGCATGTGGAGCAACTTAACGGCTTTACAAGAAAAAGTTGCAAACAGTAGGTGGTAAAAGTATGTTAACAAAGAAGACCAAAGCGGGGCTTTGTCTATTGCTCTCCATGTGTTTGATAGCGACGGCATGTGGAAAGCCGAACGACTCTCCTTTCGACTCGTCGTCGGAATCTATCGATAGTTTAACAAGCTCGGAATCTTCTATAGAAGATAGCAGTTTAGAAGATTCCAGCTCGGAAGAAGATAGTTCGGAGGATACGCCTGTTATTGACGAAAGCGGTCAAATTGTAGAAATGGGATATCATAGTAACGTGTCCAACGCGGAAACTCTTGGTTTTAGAATGCAAAACGCAAGCGGTACGTTTGATTTTGGCTACGTTGCGGATGATTGGTATCGCGTGGAAGAGGATTACGCTTTCTTGGAACAAGTATATATAAAGGGCGTACAAGCTTCTACCATAGACGGCGTATTTTTGGTATATATGTGCCAAACGGATAGTTTGTATATCGGCATTGATACGGCAGGCGGATTGAATATGCAGGTGGGGGATAGCATTGTATTCCCTTATGGTTTGGTATATGAAAATAGCAACGGTGTAGCTTTTACGACGTTGTATACGTTTCAGTACGTTTGGAATGGCGAGGGCTATACTGTGGGCAAGCTGAACGCGGATTCGCCCGACGTGCCTGGGTATGTGATTTTGGAAGACTATAAAACGGTAAATAAAAACCGTATGTTTGGTATTGCTGAACCCTTGTTGGAAAAACAAGAGCACAGCGATAAGTTCCAAGTGGTTGGATTTAACGCAGACGTTACGTTGGAATATTTGCAAATGTTAAACGTAAAAAGTTTCCGTTTGATGTTACCCGTTACGGTATTCTCCCGTTATATGATGTTTGGCCCTGGTGATTTTGAAATAGAATTAAATGAAGAAATCGTGGCGTATTTCAAAGGAATTATCCGAGATTTGCGTAACTGTGGCGTAGAAAATATCATTTTACAAACCAATATATATCCCAAACCCGCAGGGTTTGGAGGCGGATATCAATCGCTTACCGTTCCGTCGAGAACCGACGCGTTGTACGGGGATTGGTGTTTGCTTTTGGAAGAACAATGGCGTGTTTTGGCACAAACCTTTTATGAAGTAAATTATTTTGAAGTAGGCAATGAAACCAATCAGCATGCCTATTTATATAAAGCCGATGGCAGTAGGTTTACGGAAGAAGAAGTGTGCGCTATCAATACCGACTTAATGTATTATGCAAACCGCGGATTGGAACGGGGCAACCCGTACGCATATTGCGTAACACCAGGCTTTTCCAGCTTGGGAACGTTGAACGCAAGCGCCGATTCTATGGATACGGGCGCAAGTATTCGTGAAACGTTGGATGCAATTTATAAAAACATAAAAAGCGGTAATTTCCCGTATGGGGACACGAAATCGACGGATGTAGAGGATTATTTCAAAGTAATTGGTTTACATACCTATGAGTATAACGATTGGAATCATTTTCAATCGAATATGATGGGCGTAATCAACTTAATTAACGGTTACGATAACGGCAGAAAGATTTTCATTACCGAAATGGGTTGGCCCGATTTTGGGAACGAGCAGAATTTGGCAGGGTATCCTGAAAAAGTAACGAGGTTGTATGAAATTTTAAATGCGCTTCCGCAAGTAGAAACGGCATGCTATTTCCGTTTGTATAATTGCGATTACGCATTGACTTGGGGCGGAAACGGAGAAGAAAGTTTCGGCTTATTTACCGAACCTTCGTCGTCTGCTGGTTTTGTGGCAAAGCCCTTGGCAAAAACGTTACAAACGCTGTTTGGCGGTAGCGGGGACTTGGATAAATACGCGGATTTGGCTGTATTGGAAAGTAAACTGGGCTATACGTTATTTTAAAATAAAGAATAAAGCGAATAAAGATTCCGTTTATAAAAAATGTAGGAAGTAGTATGAAAGAGTTGTATCACGGAAGTGCATATTATCCCGAACAATGGGGGTTAGAATACCTTGACCAAGATATTGCGTACATGAAAGAGCTTGGGCTTAACAACGTACGTATGATGGAATTTGCTTGGAGCGTTATTGAAAAAGAAGAGGGAAAATTTGATTTCTCATTGTTTGATGCGGTAATAGATAAACTGCACGAAAACGGAATCAGCGTTATGTTATGTACGCCCACGGCAACGCCTCCGCGGTGGTTTACGTTAAAACATCCCGATAGTTTGGTTGTGGATAAAGAGGGTAAAGCATTGCATCACGGTTCTCGTGAACACGTATGCATGAATCATCCTGACCTTATTGAAAAAAGTAAAATTATCACGCGCAAAATAGCGGAACACTATGCAAACCATCCCGCAATTATGGGGTATCAGTTGCACAATGAACCGGGTATGCCGACCAATCAATGCTATTGCGAAAGTTGTAAAAAGGCTTGGGGAAAGTATCTCCAAGCGCGTTATAAAACCGTGGAAAATTTAAACGATAAATGGGGAAACAACGTTTGGAGTTTTACGTACCCTACGTTTGAAAGCGTACCTCAACCGCTGGTAACACCGTATTTGCATAGCGCAAGCCATACCTCTTGCTATCGTCAATTTGCATCGCAAAGTATGAGCGATTTTTTAACGACGCAGGCGGAAATTATACGGGAATATACGTCCGTACCCATTTGTACCAACGTCAGCAGAACGTTTGACATTGATTTTGATAAAGTATTTGAGTGTTTGGATTTTGTCGGCTTGGACGATTATTCTACTTTCGATGGATTCCCCGATTCTATGCTCAATTACGACAGATTTAGAAACGGGTATAGAAAGCCGTATTACGTGGTAGAAACGCCACCTACGTCGGGTGGAAATATAGTAGAGGTATTGCCGTTCCATCATAAGCATTACGTGCAAACGCTGGCTACGACGTGCGCGTTGGGCGGTGGTATGGGCTTCAATTATTGGACGTTTAAGCAACCTTATGGCGGGGCGGAACTTGGACACGGGCATATCGTATCGGCATGCGGTAAGCCGTCCCCTGCGTTTCAAAACGTAAAAGAAGCGTCGCAATCTTTGAAAAAATATGCGAATTTTATAGATCAGTCCAAGATATGCAAAGCCAAAGTAGCGTTTGTATATAGCGACGTTTCTAATATTTTTTCGCAAACGGAAAATTACAAGGAATTCCATTATTACATCGACGCGTTAAACAGTTATAGAAATCTTGTAAAGACGTGCGTATATCGTGACGTTTTGACGGAGAAGTGCGATTTTACGGGTTACGACGTGATTTATGCTCCGTACGTTCTTACGGTAAGCGATACGTTGTTGGAGAAATTAACGCAATCGGCACAAGCAGGCGCAACGGTTATTTTTGGTGCGTATACAGGTACGAGAACGCAAGAACACACCGTAAGTAAAGAAAGCGTTTTGGCGGGCATAGAAACGGTTAATCCAAACCCTGCGTTATATTTCACACAATTAAAAGGTCAAGGCGATATCCACGGATTTGGCGCAACTTCGACGTTAAAAGGGCATACGGCGGTATTTAACGTTTCGCAAAATAGCAAGGCAAGTATTTGCGGAGGATATTGCGACGGATTATCCGTGGTGGAAGAAGTGCCTGTGGGTAAAGGTAAATTTGTTTACGCTATCTTTAAGCCCGACGACGTATTTGAAGTGAATATGTTGCAACATTATATCGAAGAAAAATTGCCGAGGACAATCTCCTTTGATTATGGTATCGCATATTTTATGCGTGATATGGACGGAAAGCTTTGCCATTGTTTTACAAATATGGACAGAGAAACGCGGTTATTACATATCCCGAAACAAGTGGCTTTACAAAGTGGCGAAACCATCATTATAGATGAAAAAGGAGATATAATAGAGGTATGAAAAGATGGCTTTTGTGGCTAATTACTTTGTCGCTTGTTGGTAGTATTACTGCGTGTGGTGGCGTTAGTTCTACAAATTCAAGCCAAGACGGCAGTGGTATAGAAAGTACGGATAGTTCGTCTATTATGGACAGCGTAGAAGAGGAAGAAGCGTTGCGCGATTACGATAGTTACAATTTAAACACGTACCTGGTACCGTATTGGGATACAAAAATAATGTATAATGAAACGGTTATGTTCGTCGGCGCAGACGACGAGGCTCCGTTATTGTATACCCCTACGGAAATTGTTTCCGTACGAAATTACGGTTTGAATATCGAATACATGGAAGGTGTAGACTACGTTGTGGAAAACGGTAAAATCAAACGTACGGCAAATTCGGCAATTCCGTATTTTGAAGTGGACCAGTATTATTTAAGCGCCCCCGATTCGGTGGCGATAAAAGTAGTCAACGATAAGGCGGATACCCCTTTAACGGGTACGAAATACTTAAAGTACGATGAATACGACGTGTTTACAAGCAAGCAAATTGCAATCACTTACCGTCACGCTGGTACTTGGCAGGGTACGAAACCGCAAGGCAAAAGCGCGCGGTTGCAAAACGTGTTGACGAAGCTGAAAAACGCGGAGGACGTAAACGTTGTGTACTATGGCGATAGTATTACGACGGGCTGTAATGCAAGCGGTACTTCGGCGGGTGGGAACGTTGCTCCGTATACGCCGGGATTCTTTACGATGGTCAACGAGTATTTAGAAAATAAGTACGGTAGTTTTATATTCTGCGCGAATACTGCGGTTGCAGGGTGGAACACTTCGCAAGGCTTGGAAGCGGTACAAGCAAGGGTTTTGGATAAAAATCCGGATTTGTTGGTGCTTGCTTTTGGTATGAACGATATGAATACGCCTGTGGATAGCTATAAAACGATGATAAAGGGCATAATGGATAGACTTTTTGAACAAAATCCTAATGCAAACGTAATTTTAGTGGGTACAACCGTGTCGAATTACGAATCCGATTGGTATGGAAATCAAGAGTTGTTTATAGAGGCGTTAAACGAGCTGGAAAGCGAGTATAACAACGTTGCGGTAGCGGATATGACGACGATGCATAAAGATATGTTTGCCCAAGGCAAGCGTTTTAGAGACGTGACGGGCAATAATATCAATCACCCTAACGATTTCGTGGTGCGCGCTTATGCGCAGGTTATTTTGAAGACCTTATTAGGGGACGAGTTTACAATATAAAATTCGGAGAAGAAATATGAGTATTTGGAAGAAAATTGCAATGATTTTTGTCTTGGCAACTATGTTTTGTTGCTGTACGGCTTGTATGGGCGGTGGCGTTTCGTCTTCTGACGAGAATATCAGCGATCAAAGCGGTCAAGAAAGCGTAACCTCGTCGGATATTAGTGATAGTTCCGAAACGAAAGACGACGATGGAAGTTACGTTGGTCCGTATTAATAGGTAATAAAATTTTAAGATAACCGCCCCGCGATTTTATCGCGGGGCGGTTGCCTGATAGATACTTTTTTGTGTTAATAAATAAAAACATGTAAAAATTTTTAAAAATTTAATTAAATCCCTACTTATGTACAAATATCCCTTTCAAAATCCTAAATTATGTGGTATTATATAATCGTTGAAAACAGGGGTTGTTCAGCTTGCAAGATATAGAAGAAAAATGGGTAAAGAATATATGTGGATTTTAGAATTGTATTAATGGAGGATAAATATGGAATTAGATGTGTTTAAAAAGTTTTTACATAAATACTTAAAAGAAAAAGGATTTGAAAAAATTAAAAGTAACTATTATTTGAATGGTAAAGACTTTTTGTGCATGATTGATATTCAAAGATCTTCTTATGGACCAACATATTATATTAATTATTCGTTCTTTTTGGGTAAGTTTAAAAAACCTTATGTTATAAACCAAGAAAGTGTGAAGACATATACACCAAATGTTGAAGGTCAATTTTATTTTGCTGAAAAAAATAAATATTCTTGTGATTATTTAGATTATAAAGAAGATGAAATAACGAAGATTTTTGATAGTAATTTTGATGAAAGAATAAAACCACCGTTTGAAGAAGGTAAAAAATATTTATTAAAACATTTTGGTACATTATATTCTTCGTTTTTACCTGATGAAAGAGTTATGCCTTTGTTAGAAGATTAACTCCAAATTTAATAAGAATAAAATAAAAGCAACTATTAGACGGAAAACTGTTTAATAGTTGCTTTTTTGTTTTATCGTATATTGACAGTACTTCATAAATATGTTATACTTACGATAATAGCAAAAAACGTATTTGGCGACGTAACGTATATTTATAATGCACAAGGCGCAGTAGTTGGGAAATACCGTTATACTGCCTTTGGTGAATGCATTATAGAAGTTGGTGAAAATGGTATTGCAAGTCTTAACCCTATTAGATATCGTAGCTACTATTATGATGACGAAACGGGCTTGTACTACTTAAAATCCCGTTATTACGACCCTGTTCTTGGTCGGTTTATGACCATTGATGATATTTCCTATCTCGACCCTGAAACCATCAACGGCTTAAACCTCTATGTGTATTGCGGGAACAACCCCGTAATGCGTGTTGACCCCAATGGCACATTTTTTTTGGGTGCTTTGGCTGGCATTGGTGCGGTTGCTGGACTAATATATGGTATTTACAAGGGTTCCGAAACCAAACGAACACAACAACATATCGACGAAAATTATTCTGGCGTGAAAAAGACGTTACTAACGTTGTCTAATATTTTCTTGGGATATGAAATAACTTCTATGCTTACGTTTGACCCTGCAAAAATAGATGTGGGGGATAATCCAGAAGTTTTTGTGTTTGATTTTGAAAAACATAAAAATTATAATATTTTCACGTCTTTTATGTACGCGTGGGCTTAAAAAAAGAAAGGTTTGCCAGCGGAAAGAACATCAAAAGGAATTTGGTTTGAATTGTTAGGTCACCATATATTGAATACTTATGATGTATTTAATTTAATACCCAATTTAGATAAAGCTGATATGGGAACTTATGGGAGCGATAATAATGCATGGATTTGGGAAATCGCAATGTTGTTTTTTTAGGAGGGGGTACTATTGAAAATTAAATTTTGGCTGTGCTGTCTTTTGGCGGTTATGTGTTGCACGTTTACGGGTTGTAAAGGATTTAAATATTATTCTACAAACGAAGAAGATTATACCCGTTATGTAGAGGAGGTAAGCGATGCAAAGTTTCATATGCCCCAACTGACGGATTTAGGTGAATATGAAAGCATTGTGATAACTCGACATAAACCGAGAGATATGTTTTTTAATACTACCGATTCGGTTGCCTTATTTGTAACGTATAGCGCCGAACAATTTGATGGTGCAATGACAGGTATTCAACAAAATTATGAGTATTTGACTGAAACGGATGAAACCATGCAAGATATATATGCCGAAATCAATGGTTATCATATTAGCGTTGTAAAAAAAGAAATTAATTGGAAGTTCGATACTGGGCGATATGTATACGCATATAACTTTTTAATGATTGGGTACAACGAAGATGCAAAAAGCATTGTGTATATGTTTCATTACGACCATGCGCTTGGCTTTATAACGGATTTGGATAAGTTTATACGGGAAGGATATTATTTCCCTTCAATAGTATAAAGTAAGGCAAAAGAAAAACAATTTAATAAAACCAGAGCATCTATTAGACAGAGAAATTTGTTTGATAGGTGCTTTTTTGTTTTATCTAATGTTGACAGTACTTCATAAATATGCTATACTTACGATAATGGCGGAAAAACTTTGGCGACGTAACGCATATTTATAATGCACAAGGCGAAGTAGTAGGCAAATACCGTTATACTGCCTTTGGCGAATGTATAGTCGATTTGGATATCAAAACTGCTGTTCATAAGTGGTTTAGGAGCGGGAATTAGATTGATAATTGATAAATTAATTCCAGGATTTTAAGATAGAAAGGATGATATAAATGAAGATAAAAGCAAATAAAAACTTATATAAAAATATATTGATTGCATTCAATGGTTTGATAGTTTTTATGGGAAGTTTAGGATACTTTTTAGGGTTTAAGATCGACGCAACCAGTTTGTTGTTTTATGCTATATTTTTGATTTCAACGATTATTTTATTTTTCATTGTTTTCTTGATTGTTGATAAATGTAACAAAAAGTATATTGTTTTTGATGAGGAAAAAATTAAGGAAGAATCAAAATGTGGAGAGAAAGTAATAGTTTATTATAATCAAATATTATATACAAAATATTATAATCGAATCGATTTGTTTAATGGCATTATTGATTTTGGATTTGTAGAAATTGTATATAAAAATGATTCTAAGGATAAGGAGTCAAAAAAAGTTCATCTTTATTTGTCAAAGAAAAATTATAAAAAAATTTTTAAAAAGAAGTAATTTATGAACTAAATGCAAACAGGATAAAACGTGCAAGACCCTGCCTCACAGAGTCTTGCACGTCCCCTGTTTTAACTAGGATACCCAAGCAAGCGCCCACCAAACAGAAAAATCTGTTTGGTGGGCGCTTTTATTATTTTTCAGGTGTGTGAAAAACTTTGACAGTTTTTTAACAAAAATAAATGGTATAATTTTTCAAAGGACAATATTTAAGCAAAGGAGAAAAATTATGGAACAAATTTTGGGGATGATAACAACCTACGGGTTAGAAACGGTGGTAATAGCATTACTTGTCAATTTGCTTACGGGTTTAGTAAAAATGCCTATAGATGAGGAGTGAAGAAAGAATTTACAAGTGAAAAACGTTTTATATTATCTAAATAGTAATGTATTAAGCAAAGAATAAGACGTCTTATGCTTTTTTCTATTTGGATAGTGACGAAGACTCGTCGAGCGATTTTGATTACGAGAGAGACCCTAACGAACTCCCTCCCGTAGAAATCCCCGACATCTAAACGGGAGACGGTATATCATAAAATCGCTTTTACGTAGTGTAAACGGTAAAATAAACGCCCTCACGCTTTGCGTGGGGGTGTTTGCGTTGCAACGTAAGCGTATTAAGAAAAGGATGGTTTAAGCCCTTTTTTAAGGTTTTATTGATAAATATCTTAGAAAAATAGAGAGAGAACGGTTGCATTAAATGCTTTTCTTTGTTATAATAACTACGTTACGTAAAATTATATAAGTGAGATAAATAAACGTGTATCAAAAATTTAGACCTGGTAAAATATGGTACGACAATAACAAAAACAGAATTCACGCGCACGGCGGTTCTATTATCTTCGCTAAGGATAAGTTTTGGTGGTACGGTGAAAACAAAGAAGGGATTACGGGTACGGCTACGGGAGAACAATGCCCGTTTTGGCATCACGGGGTAAAATTATATTCTTCTACCGATTTATATAATTGGACGGACGAAGGCTTTTGCGTGGTGGAAAGTGAGGATGAAGATAACCCGTTCAATCCCCAAAATATTATGGACAGACCGCATATTTTATTTAATGAAAAGACGGAGAATTACGTTTTATGGGCGAAAACGACGCATAAAGGGGACTTTATGACTTGCACGTTTTCGGTGTGCATAGGAAAATCGCTGAAAAATATGCAATTTCTTAAAGAAATTTTCCCTGCCCCCCATTACGCAGGGGATTTTGATTTGTTTGTTTATAAAAATAAGGCGTATATTGTATTTGAAAATCCGCATTCGGAGCTTGTCGTTCGGGAACTGTCGGACGATTATACCGATTTGACGGATATATACAGTACGCACTTTCAAGCGGATGGACCTCCGTTTGTTCGGGAAGCGCCTGCGGTGTTTGAATATGGCGATACATTGTATATGCTAACTTCGGGAACAACGGGGTATTATCCTAACGCTACGGAAATTGCTGATATTACGGATATTCACGGGGAGTGGAAAAATTTAGGAAAAGCGTGTGTTGGAGATAAGAACGATAATTCTTTCCATACACAGTTTTCTTCCGTATTCAAACACCCTACAAAGGGCGTATATATCGCTTTGGGGGATAGGTGGCTAACCGATTTAACGGAAGATTTGCCTGATATGAACGACGTGTTTTATAGGCTTTGCGGACCTAACCCGCAAAAGATAGATTTGACGGAGTTTAGTGAGGAAAATACAAGTTTGGCTACGTACGTATGGTTGCCTATTTGTTTTGACGAAAACAAAAAACCGTATATACGTTGGCAAAGAACGTGGTCGTTGTAACAATACAAAAAGGCGTTTTCGCGCCTTTTTTATTTTGCGATAAATTGTGATATTTTTAGGAAAAATTGGCAAGAAGGGTTGATATTTTTTCGTGATTTTGTTATAATAACAAAAAATATAATTATGGAGAAGTACTATGCACGAATTTGAACGGATTTTCGGCGCGAAAGCGGAAGATTTATTTACGGCAGGCGGTAGAGTTAATATTATCGGCGAACACGTCGATTATTGCGGTGGAAAGGTATTTCCTGCCGCGCTCAATTTGCGTTGCAACGTATATGGCAAAAAACGGGGTGGAAACACCGTGCGTATGGCGTTTAAGGGCATTGACGGCGTTGTGGAAATCGATACCCGTAATTTGGATAATTACCGCCACTTGAAGATAGGCAACTACCAAGCAGGGGTGGCGTATTTCTTGCAAAAACAGGGCGTGGAAATCGTCGGTTGCGATTTATATTACGATTGCACCGTGCCGTTCGGGAGTGGACTTTCTTCGTCGGCGGCAATTGAAGTGGCGACAGCGGTAACGTTTTGCGAATACGCAGGCGTGCCCTACGACAAGGTAGAGCTTGCCAAGCTTTCGCAAAAAGCGGAAAACGAATACGCAGGGGTAAACTGCGGTATTATGGACCAGTTTGCGTCTGCTATGGGGAAAAAGGACCACGCAGTGCTTTTGGACTGTGCTACGCTTTCCTACGAATACGTGCCGTTGGAGCTTGGCAAATACGCTATGGTCGTAGCCAACTGCAACAAACCGCACTCGCTTGTGGAAAGCAAGTACAACGAACGCCGTGGCGAAGTAGAGCAAGCGTTACAAATTATACGAAAAGTAAAAAATATTACTTGTCTTGCGGAACTTACTTTGCAAGATTTTGAAGAAGTAAAAGATTTGCTCCCCGAAGTGATTGCAAAGCGTTGTCAGCACGTCGTGGGCGAATGCGATAGAGTGCAACGCGCGGTGTCAGCGTTAAAGAAAGGCGATATTCCAACGCTGGGCGCGCTGTTAAACGCGTCGCACGCCAGCTTGCGCGATTTGTACGAAGTGACGGGGAAAGAGTTGGATGCGCTTAGCGGTGTGGCAAGAGAGCACCCTGCGTGCTTGGGCTCACGTATGATAGGCGGTGGGTTTGGCGGTTGTACCATTTCCATCGTGGAAAAATCGGCGGTGCAAGAGTTTATCCGCTACGTGGACGAAGGGTACGAAAAAGCCGTAGGGTACAAGGCAAGTTTTTACGAAACTTCCATTGAAGACGGCGTAACGGTAACTAAATTATAAGAAAAGGGGGAATACTTATCCCAAACACCGTAAGGAGCGTGGTATGAGAGAACCGCTTTTGGATACGTTAGAACGCAAATTAAGAAAAGTAACGATACGTAATTTGATGCTGTTTATCGTAATTGGGTCGGTCATCGTATGGTTGCTGGATTATATCGTGGGATATAAAACGGGCGTTTACGTTTCCAACTATTTATATTTTAATAAAGAGCTTGTTTTACAGGGCGAAGTATGGCGTGTAATCACGTTTATTTTCGTGCCTACCGATTCCCGTCCGCTGTTTTTTGCGATTGCAATGTATTTTTACTGGTTTATCGGCACGGGCTTGGAAAACGAATGGGGTTCGTTTCGATTTGACGTATTTTATTTTATCGGCTTTGTAGGAAACGTCCTGTTCGGCTTTATTACAGGCTATGCTACGGTGGACTATTTGCATATGAGTATGTTTATTGCATACGCGATACTAAACCCCGACGAAAGGGTGCTTGTATTCTTCTTTATCCCTGTAAAAATGAAATGGCTCGCGATAGTGGACGCCGTGCTTTTAATCGTGATATTTATCCTTGGCGGATGGCAAATCAAAGTGGCCTTGGCGGTGGCGTTCGTCAACTTAGCGGTGTTTTTTGCGAAAGACGTCGTGTGGAAAATACGTGCGTTTTTCCGTCGCAAAAAATGGAAAAAACAAGCCAAAAGAGAAAACGACGACGATTACCCGTTCGATTTGTAGGAGTATAATATGAGAAATGCAAAAACGCCCGCGCCAAACGGCAAAAGGACGGGGCAGGTACGCGACAAAAAGCCCGTAAAGAAGTACGGAGACGAACTCTTTACCGCCGTGTATAAGGTGAATAAAAGCGACGTTTTGTTGGAATTTTTGCTTCGCAAATGCAATACGTCGAGAAACAACGTAAAATCCTTGCTTTCCCGTCGTCAAGTACTGGTTAACGGTAGTGTGGTGACGCAGTTCGATTTTCCGCTGGGCAAAGACGACGAAGTGAAACTTGCCAAAAAAAGCGTGCAGGGGAACGTAATGCCCAAAACCGCGCGCACGGAGCAAAAACCGCGTAAAAAAGCGGATAGACCTACGCCCGTTAAAATCATTTATGAAGACGATGATTTTATTGCTATTGACAAACCCGCAGGCTTGCTTTCGGTGGAGAGCGATACAGAGTATGAGTGTGCCTTTTCGCACGTGTTGGAGTATTTACAAGAAAGCGGAAAAACGGCGCGCCCGTATATTTTGCACCGCATTGACAAGGAAACTTCGGGGGTGTTGGTGTTTGCGAAAAACCCGAAAGTGTATTCCGCGTTAAAACTGCACTGGAACGAGTGCGTGACCTTGCGCGAATATCACGCAGTGGCGGAAGGCGTGTTTGAAAATAAGCAAGACACGATAACGTCCTATCTAAAAGAGAACGTAAATAATTTGGTGTACGTAACGCAGGACAGAACGGCGCAAAAAGCGGTAACGCAGTACAAAGTGATTAAAGAAAACGCACAGTATTCTTTGCTCCGTGTGCAAATTGAAACGGGAAAGAAAAACCAAATCCGCGTACAGCTGAAAAGTATAGGGCACGGCATTGTAGGCGACGAAAAATACGGCGAGAAAAAAGGACCGCTTGGACGGCTTGGCTTGCACGCGTCCAAACTGTCGTTTATCCATCCGTTTACCAAGGCGGAAATCACGCTGTCGGCAGGTGTGCCTGCATCTTTCCGCACGTTGTTCCAAAATACCTAAAAGATAGAGAAATCCTCGCAAATTTGCGAGGATTTTTTTCAAATGGGTATTGACTTTACGCGTATGCGTATGTTATAATGCTAACAATAGTGTATAATGGGGAGGAAGTTAAAAATCCCAAAGGAAGATAGAGAAACAATGATGAAAAACGTAGAACGTATGAAAAAGTTTTTCACGAAGGACGAATACGTCGCGCTGTCGGGCATTACGATTGACGCGGTGAACGAAGATAGCGCGGTGGTAAGCGTACAATTAGAAAACAAGCATTGCAACGCAAACGGCTTTGCGCAAGGCGGACTCATTTACACGCTGGCGGATTTTGCGTTTGCTGTGCTTAGCAATTATAATCATCCCGTTTCGGTTACGCAGTGTGGCAATATCAGTTATTTACGGCCTGGCACAGGTAAAAAGCTGATAGCTACCGCACGGGAAGTGGAACGTGCAGGGCATAACAGCGTTTGTGAAG
>JAFVOG010000129.1 GCA_017505945.1 Clostridia bacterium | reverse complement strand
TTTCCGTTTGTCAAGCAGGATTGTTTGCGTTTGCCTGCAAGCTTTTTTGCGACGAGTATCGTCGATAGACTTATTCCCGTACAGCGTGCGTATAACGCCGTGCGCAATCGCAAACACGAATTTTTGAATCGGCTTTCTATGGGCGTACTCACAGTGGAAGACGGGTCGGTGGATACGGACGAGCTGAGCGAAGAAGGACTATTGCCTGGTAAAGTGCTGATATACCGTCAAGGCGGAAAGGCACCTGAAATGTTAGAGCTTGGCAGTATGCCTGCGGAATTTGCGCAAGAAGAAGAGTGGTTGGAAAAGGAATTTTCGGTAATTAGCGGGATTAGTGATTTGTCGCAAAATTCTACGCCGACAAGGGTGACGAGCGCGACGGGGTTGCAACTGCTTTTATCGCAGGACGAAAGTCGGCTTTCCGCAACGCTTGCCAGTATGAACGAGGCAATCCGTGAAGCGGGCAAACAAATTTTACGCTTGTATAAACAATTTGCAGGCTCGGCAAGATTGATGACGCTGACGGGTGAAAATAAGAAAACGCAGGTGTATTATTTTAACGCGTTAGATTTGGACGTCAACGATTTGCAATTTGAAATGCAAACGGTAGCGACGCCCGAAGAGAGAAAAAATACCGTGCTCACCCTGTTTGAGGCAGGGCTTTTGACGGAAGAGGACGGGACGATTTCCGCGGAAAATAGACGGCGTATTTTGGAGACGTTTGGGTTTACGACGTACGAAAATACGCAGGACATTTCGTCCTTGCATATTGCAAAAGCAGGCGAAGAAAATTTAGAGATGCAACGAGCGGACGTGGAAGTGGATTCGTACGACGACCACGCTTTGCATATCACCGAACACACGAGATTTTTGCTGTCGTCCGAGTTTAAGAAGAGAAGGGACGCAAGCGCTTTGAAGGCGCGGTACGTACGGCATATCGAACAGCACGAAAAACAAAAAGCAAAGGCGCAGGTACGCGCTGAATACGAAGTAAAGGAGTAAGGTATGGAAATGGAAAACAAGGATAACGTGGACGTTTTTGAATATACGGGTGCGGGGGAAATCGCAGACGATAGCGCGAACGAAGGAAAGGAACAAATCGTGTCGCAAAGTGCCCCGACTGCGCTTGGCAAATTTAAGGACGTGGACGCCCTGTATAAAGCGTATAGCAGTCTGCAAGCGGAATTTACAAGACGAAGCCAACGCTTAAAAGAGCTGGAAAAGCTGACGGAAAATTTAGGGGAGAAGGATGGACGAGCAAGTGTGGTGGCGGTGGAAAAACTGCGTAAAAACGCTAAGCTGGTCAAGGAGCGCGAACACGCGTTCGACGGGTTTGTAGCCGAATTGGAACAAGCACAAAACGGAGAATCCTCCATCTCTAAACCCGACGGCGAGGCGGACGATTCGTCCGCAAGCGTTGCCGAAACCACGGTTTTGGCGGAAAAAGTGGCAACGGACCAAGGTACGGGCGTAGAGAAAAACGCACAGCCGAAAACGGGAGGGACGTCCGTGGAGGAAAGCCGTGGAACGGCGGAACTTTCCTCGAACGACTTGTACGAACAGGTTTGTTGTGACGAAGGGGTGCGCCTGCGTATTATCGGGGAATATTTAAGCTCGGTAGGCAAGGGCGGAGTACCGTTGACGAAAGGGGGCGCGAGTACGCTCGTCGCGCCCGCCTTAAAACCGAAAACGCTTGACGAAGCAGGCAATATGGCGTTGCTTATGTTCAAGCGCGACGGCACGGGAGCGTAAAGAAAATTTTAGGAGAATAAAAATAATATGGTTACTTTGGAAACTGCGGATAACGCATTAAAATCTTTTTACTTGGACGCGGTAACGGAAGCTTTGGATATGAAAGCAAACCCTTTACTCGCACAAATCGGGCGTTCTACGGCGGACGTGGTAGGTAAAGACGTAAAGAAGTTGGTGAAATACGGCGTAAACGGCGGTATCGGCGCAGGTAGCGAAACGGGGGATTTGCCCAGTTCGTCTTCTGCGGAACGTTTAACGTTTACGTCCAGCTTGAAAAACTTGTACGGTACGATTGAGATTTCCGATAAGGCGCTCCGTGCGTCGGCAAACGACGAAGGCGCGTTCGTTAATCTTCTCAACGACGAAATGCAATCGCTAATTAAAAGCGCGTCCTTCAATTTCGGTAGAATGTTATACGGCGACGGCAAAGGTTTGCTGGCTACGGTAACGACGGCGAAGGGGAATAAGACGTTCGTGATGGACGACGTGCGCTCCATTGTGGAAGGTATGGTCGTAGAATTTCTCACTCAAGACGATGAAACGATTGTCGGGGCAAAGCAAGCGAAAATCGTTTCGGTAAACCGTCAAACAAATGAAATCGTGTTGGAAGCTACGGATGCGCTTGGCAACGTAGAAGTGGGTGCGCGTATGTATTTGCAAGGCGCGTACGGCTATGAAATTAGCGGTTTGAAAGCTGTTTTTGAAAACGACGTGCTTTACGGCGTGGATAGAACTGACAAATACGCATTGAAACCATACACGGCGGACGAAGTGGGTGAAATTAGCGAAAACGCTATCCAAACGGCGATTGACCAAATCGAAGAAAATTCGGGTAGTAAAGTAAACTTTATCGTATGTTCTTGGGGGGTTAGACGCGCTTTGGCGGAATACTTCAAATCGTTTAAGACGATGATGCCGAGTATGGAACTTGCAGGCGGGTTTAAGGCATTGTCCTTTAACGGTATTCCCGTGGTTGCGGACAGATTTTGCCCTGCTGGCACGATGTACCTTTTGAATACGGACGATTTCAAAATTCATCAGCTTTGCGACTGGAAGTGGTTGGAAGGCGAAGACGGGAAAATTTTGAAACAAATTCCCGGCAAGCCCGTATATACGGCTACGCTTGTGAAATATGCGGAGCTTATGTGCGAAAGACCCAACGGTCAAGGTCGCCTTACGGGGATTACCGAAGCGTAACGTTTTTAGGCAATTAAAATAAGAAACGGCGCGCCCGTGTATGCGGTAACGGATATACGGGCGCGTATTTTCAAAAGGAGAGAAAGGATGAAAATAAGGGATATTGTAACGACGGTAGCAGAAGAACTTGGATTGACGGCGGTAATTTCGTATTTGCAAGGCGTAAGCAATACGAGTGGGGAAACGGAAACGAATAATCTCGTGCGTTGTTATAACTTAGTGGAAGGCGAGCTTGCCGTGGATTATTTGCCGTTGTATGCCGAAGATGAAATTTGGACGGATACGGGCGCGGTGTTTTACACAGAACTTTCAAAAAAGGCAGTGCGGATTGTTGCCGTGACCGATGAAAACGGAAACGGAGTGCCCTATAAGATTTTTCCCGAGTATTTGAAGGCGCAAGCCGGTAAAATTTGCGTGCGGTACAGCTACGTGCCGACGGAAAAGGGCTTGGAAGAGGATAGCGATTATCAGTTGCTGGCGTGCAAGCATATGCTCGTTTACGGCGTGGCAACGGAATACTGTTTGGCGACAGGTTTGTTTGAGGAGGCGGAAGTGTGGGAAAAGAAATACCGTCGTGCCGTCAAAAACGCGTATAAAAGCAAACCGAGCGTCGTTATGCATACGAGGCGGTGGGCATAATGAAAAAATATAAGGAGTACAAAAAATTTGCGTTATCGGGAAACGCGAAGGATGCGCTGGTTGCCACGCAATCGAAAAATTGTGATTTGACGGGTGGGGTACTCCGTACGGGGATACGCTTAAAAAATTACGTCAACGTAAACGGATTTACAGTATCGCTACCCAACGGGGCAACGGAAGCGGAAGAATTGTTTTATTTGCATATCCGTGAAAGCGGAAAAATGATGCGGTATTTGGCAGTATTTTTGACGGACGGAGAAATCTACTATTACGACCCCGTTCTTAACGACGGCTTGGGCGCGTGGATAGCGGACAGAAACTTCGGTACGAAAATGAGAAGTATTGTAGCGCAGGAAGAAACGGGGACCCTGCGAACGTATTTATGCGGTGCAACGGGGATTTTTTATTACGCCACAACGTTAATCAATACCAGTATTTCTAAAGCAACGCCCGTGGGGTGTTTTCATTATGGACGCGTATTCGCGCACGAGGGAAACAATAAAATTTTATATTCGATTCCGTATAATTTTGCCTCGTATAAAGATAGCTACGAGCAGGGCGGGTGCGTATATGTACCGACGGGTTCGGGGACGATTTGCGATTTGGTGCCTTTTCAAGAAAAAATTTACGTATTTTGTGAAAGAGGGATTTTTGCCTTTGACGCCGTAGGTAGCGCAAAGGATTTCGTCTTAAAGCCTATCGCTTATACAGGCGGTTTGATTTTCGGGGATTCTGCAAGGGTAGTAACGGGCGGTATTTATTTTTTAACGGAACAGGGCGTATGCTTTTTCGACGGGCAAACGGTGCGGAGCGTTGGACAAAACATCAACGTCGCACCCAAAGCGGACGGGCAACGCTGTGCGTCGTCGGTGTACGACGGGAAATATCAAGTACGTTTTTTGGATACGTCGGGAACGCCTACTTCGGTGGTTATCGATTGTCAAACGGGCGAGGGGTATTTTTCGTTTGTGCCAAACGCGCTTAGTTGTTTAGATAAGCAAGGGCTTTGCGTGCAAAACGGTAAAATTAAGAGATTGCAACGCGGTGGAGAATCTCCCGAGCCGTCGCAGTTTATCGCAAGGACGGATTTTGGCGAACGCAAGCGCAAAACGTTACAATCGCTGTGTGTCAACGGAACGGGACTTTTGCGTATTCGTGTGTTTAACGGCATGACGGGGAAAATATTATCCTGTATGCTGACCGGCATGGAAACCAAGTTGGACGTGCTTTTGCGCGGAAACGAATTTGATATTATGTTGGAATTAGGCCCCGATACTTGCGTGCATTATCTTCGCGCGGAATACGAAACGTTAGGATAAGGAGAAGATTATGGTTATCGATATTATTTCATATACCGAAACACAGTTGTCGTATTTGTCGGTA
>JAFVOG010000128.1 GCA_017505945.1 Clostridia bacterium | reverse complement strand
CTGTGCGGGGAGCGCGCGCAGGTGGACATTCTGACCGTCGATCTGTTCAGCGAAACGGCGGCTTCGGGTGTGTACCGCGCGTTCCGCAGACGCTATTCCGTCATTCCCGACGAATGCGGGGAAGGTACGGATGCGCTCTGCTACACCGGCACGATGAAGGCGGTCGGCGACATCGTTCCCGGCACATACGTGGCGGCGAGCGGCGTGTTCACCGCGGATTAACAGGTCTTGGAAAGGAGGTTTACGAACCAATGGAACGTACATGGAACTGGAACGGGACGGAATACCCGTTTGACATCAGCGAAAGCGAGAGCATGGCACGCATGTGCAGCGGTCTGAACGTGCTCCGCGAGGACATCGGTGCGCTCGGCGGCGCAAATGCGAGCGATACGCTCCGCAGCCAGTGTCAGATTATCCGCCGCTTCTTTGACACCGTGCTCGGCGAAGGCACGGGCGAGGCGGTCTGCGGGGAAGCGTTCAGCGCGGATGCGCATACCACGGCGTACATGGAATTCATCCTGTTCGTCAACGCGCAGGTAAGCGCGTTCCGCGAAAAGGTCGCGGCGGTCGAGGAAAAGTACATGAACCGTGCGGCGTTGAAATGCTTAAACATCTTGCTTGTCCCAGGCACGATAGGCTTGTTTCCGCCGTAATCGCTGGCAAGCCCTTCGGGAGCAAACGTAACGCAACCGCCCTTTTTGATGACTTCGCTAACGGCACGTATGGAAAGCTTGTCGGGGGAATAGTTCTTTTTAGGAATAACTTTATTCAATCCAAAAATGAACGAGAATTTTTTGCGGTAAAATTCGCAATAGCCTGCCATCATATTCGTAACTCTGGGATAGCACGAACCCATAACGTACATATGGTCGATACGGGATAAGTGATTGAAGATAACGAAACACGGCCCGTCGCAATCGTTTACGTCGTCGATGATATGAAATTTCGGTTTGTATTTTCTACCGATAATATCCAGCATCAAGAACTTGTAAATACCTGCGATAATTTTGGGGGCAGGCCGGTATTTTCTCTTAGAGAGTTTTTGCGCAATGGTTAATTTCTTTTTCATACATTTTCCTTTTTATTGTTATTGTATTAACATTTTACCATCTTAACAAAAAAAAATCAATAGAATTACGCAAATTTTTCAAAAGTTGGCGTTTTGGTGCGTGTTTTACGGTAAAAACGTACCGTTTATGCGCATTTTATCATAAAATATATGGTTTAGTATAAATCGTTTGCAGTGGTAAATACTAAATTAGATAGGTGGAGTATGCTTAAACAACGTTTGATAGTCAAAACAAGAGCAAAAGCAAGGACGGAAAACGTCGTGCTGTGGGGGGATTACCGCGTTACCGTTTTGGGAGCGCGCCTGTTTCGCTTGGAATATAGCGAGCGGGGCATTTTCCGTGATGGGGCTACCCAAGCCGTTTGGTATAGGGATATGCCCAGCCAAACGTTTACGGTAGCGGAAAATAAAACGTCGTGCAGTATCGATACGGGGAAGTGTAAGCTTGTTTTGCGCCGTGCGTGGGAGAAATGCCACGTCGTTTTGGAAGGAAAAGTGCGTGCGCTGGATAACCGTGGCAATCTTTTGGGTACGTATCGTACGCTGGATTGTTGCGACGGGGACGTGTTTTATATGCACTGGTTACCCGAACACGCACCGCGAAAAATTCAGCTTGGTACGGGCGTTTGCTCTAAGACGGGCGTAGCGGTGTTGGACGACTCGCAATCCTTAACGCTTGGCGAAGACGGCGAAGTAAAAAACGAACGCGCCGTAGGGAAAGACGTATATGTGTTTGCATACGGCGACGATTACCGCGGGGCGGTACGCGCGCTGTACGATTTGACGGGCAACGTTCCGCTTGTACCGCGGTTTGCTTTGGGAAACTGGTGGAGTAGATACCACGTCTATACGGATAAAGAATACTTGCGCGTGCTTTCCGTTTTTGAAGAACGGGAAATTCCGTTAAGCGTTGCGACGGTGGATATGGACTGGCACTGGTCGGACGACGTGGACAAGCAAAAGCACATTACCGAGCAGGGCAAAAATAAGCCCGAATACGTAGGGGAATACGCGATAAACTGCGGTTGGACAGGGTACAGTTGGAATACCGAACTTTTTCCTAACTACAAGGCGTTTTTGAAAAAAGTACGGGATAAGGGATTGAAAATCACCTTAAACTTGCACCCGTCCGACGGTGTGCGCTATTGGGAAGAACAGTACGAAAAAATGGCAAATGCAATGGGCGTGGACGCATCTACTGGCAAGCAAATCCGCTTTGACTTTACTAATTCCAAATTTATTAACGCATATTTTGATATTCTACACCGCCCCTATGAAAAGGACGGCGTGGATTTTTGGTGGATAGACTGGCAACAGCCGAATATCGCGTGGCAAGACGGGGAAACGTACGACCCGCTTTGGGCACTCAATCACTATCACTACGTGGACAATACGGCAGGGCATACGACACCGCTAATTTTATCGCGCTACGCTGGGGTGGGCTCTCATCGATATCCTATCGGCTTTTCAGGGGATACCTATATTACTTGGGAAACGCTTGCGTATTTGCCGTATTTTACGGCGACGGCAACCAACGTGGGATATACGTGGTGGAGCCACGACGTCGGCGGACACCATATGGGGGACAAACAAGACGAACTGTATTTACGGCATTTGCAGTTGGGTGTGTTTAGTCCGATTAACCGTTTGCATTGTACGAACTTTGATACGATGACCAAAGAACCGTGGTTGCACAGCAACGGTGTACAACAACTTGCTGAATATTTTTTGCGCCTTCGTCACGAGCTTATCCCGTATTTATACACGTCGGCATACCAAACGGCAACGCAGGGAAGTGCGCTTATCGAACCGCTGTATTATCAGTGGAAAGATGCACAAGCGTACAAATATACTACGCAATATCTATTCGGGGGAGAACTGTTAGTAATTCCCGTAACGCAAAAAACGCACGCGGACGGTTTTGCGCGCGTGAAAGCTTGGTTGCCCCAAGGCAAATGGACGGATATCTTTACGGGCGACGAATACGAAATCGGGGCAGGCGGTAGGGAGTTGACGCTGTTTAGGACAAAGGACAGTATTCCCGTGCTTATTCCAGCAGGGGGTGTTTTACCCTTATCCAAATATAAAGGGAACGCCTATGATAATCCCCAAAATTTGGAACTTTGGGTATATGCAGGCAATGGCGAATATATGTTGTACGAAGACGGGAAAGAGCAAGGGAAAGACGGCGTTTGCTATACGAAGTGCGTAGCTACCTTGCAAGAAAAAGACGGCAAGTGCAAACAAACGCTAACTCTGTCGATTGACGGCGATACGTCCGTGATTCCTGCAAACCGCGTGATTGCCGTGCGATTTAAGGATATAGAAAATGCGCGCTTGCGTGTGTTTGCGGACGGGAAAGAAATCAAAACGGACGAGTGGCTCACCGATTGTGTGGCGGTAAAATTGCCGTTTGCAGGCGTAAAAACGTACTGTATGCAAGTGGAATTTATAGGGCAATCCCGTTTGGAAAAGATAAAGACGCGCGCCAAGAAAGTGTTAACGCGTGCCGAAGGGAATAACAAGGATAAGTACGATACGCACTGTTTGATAGAAAAAACGGACAGCCTGCGTGCGTATGAAGAAGTGGTGGAAAACGCTCCGCTTTCCAAAGTAACCAAGTGCCGATTAAAAGAAACTTTGTAACGGAAGAAAAAAATAATATAATCTTGACATTTTTCGTTTTGTTGGCTATAATAAAAGAAAAATGGTAGGTGTCGTAATGACAATGGTGTTATTGACCGCGCTTGGCGTGGGCGGAGCGACGGTAATCGGGGCGGTTATCGGGTTTTTATTCAAAAACTTGTCGCATAAGTTTTCGGATATCGTCTTATCGTTTGCAGCAGGCGTTATGCTTGCGGCGGCGATTATCGGCTTGATTTTACCTTCGATAGACTTCGGCGGTAGTTGGGGGATTCTCATTACCGTACTCGGTGTGTTTGCAGGCGCATTGTGTCTGAATTTGGTGGACAAACTGGTTCCGCATTTGCACAAAATGATGGGTACGGAACAGGAATTGCACCACAATACGAATTTGAATAAAGTGTTGTTGTTCGTGTTTGCTATTGCAATCCACAACCTGCCCGAAGGGATTGCGGCAGGCGTTGGGTTTGGGAGTGGCAACGACGCGCAAGCCTTGATTATTGCAGGCGGTATTGCCCTGCAAAATATCCCCGAAGGTATGGTGATTATCGCGCCTATGCTGTCGGCAGGCGTATCCAAGAAAAAGACGTTTGTCATTGCGCTTGTCACGGGGCTTGTGGAAGTGGCTGGGACGCTAATCGGCTACTTTGCCGTAAGCATTGCAACGGTTATTTTGCCCTTTGCGTTGGCGTTTGCAGGGGGAACTATGCTGTACGTTATCAGTGACGAAATGATTCCCGAAACGCACGCCCACGGCGAGGAAAGGGGAGCGACGTACGCCCTTTTGTTTGGGTTTTGTCTGATG
>JAFVOG010000127.1 GCA_017505945.1 Clostridia bacterium | reverse complement strand
CTGCCCGCCTCGTAATGCTCGTACACCACGTACACGTTGTCGTCGAAATCGACGGCGTACCAGTGTGCGGATAACGGATTGTTAAGCCCAGGGTCGATAGAAATATTATCCTGCCACTCCTTAGGGATAGCAAACGGCTCAATTACGTGTATGCTCTCGTCAAATTCGGGATACACCAAACCTTCGCTTGCGCCGAATCTCCCGTACTTGCGTGATTGCAAAGTCCGTTCGTCCAAGCACCCTTCCATCACTCTCGTTTCTTCTTCGTCCAAATACGGGTTATCGCTCCAATCGATGAACTCGTACCACACTTCGGGGTCGGCGTTGCGATTTAAGAAAATTTCGTTATACACAAACGTCAATCCTTTGAGTGGCGTCATCGTAGCGAAAATATCCCCTTTTCTATCCAAGACGCGCATACGGCACTCGATATAAATATCTTCGGGCGGTTCTTCGTCAAACCACACGAAATCGAGCGACGCGCCTTGGAATTTTTCCCTGCCTTGGTCACAACTCTTAAACCCGATAACCGAGCTTCCACCGAACACGTTTTTCACGCGGATAAAATCGATAACCCCCGATTCGGGCGCGTCCTTTCTACCCGTCAGCATTACGATTTCTTCAATCCAGTCCCGTCGAAGATAACGCAAAATTTTCTTTTGCGCAACGTCGCGCTGTACTTGTTGAGAAAGGGAAACAACCCACCCCAAAACGTCCTTTCGGTTTTCGCGGTAAGGGTGTACTCCCCTTGCCATATATACGCTCTCTACCGCACCGCACTCCGTCTTGCCCGAACGATTACCCCCAAACACCCAACGGTTGCGTTTTTGGCATTTGTGAAAGGCGATTTGTTTTTCGTGCCGTTTTTCCCCCGTATTGTACTTTGATAAAAAGTCGTTTTCCTTGCGCCTTGCAAGTTCCGCTTCCACCGTCTTCAATTTGCGTAGCGTTTCTACGATATTTTCCATAATCTCCCAAAACCCAACAAAATATTTTCCCTTTTTCCCTGTATAATTTGCTTTATGAAACTACGCACCCGTACGACAATTTCACCGTTTTTGGTTATCCTGTGCTGGCTATACTGCCTTTTGAGCGCGCTTGCACCGTTTGCCACCCCCCACCGCGCCGTCGCCGACGCGGAAGTGTTTGCATACGTGGGGGGAGACGCGTATTTCTACACCGATTGCGACGAAAACCGCGGTTTGTTTCTCTTGCCGAAAACGTATTTTGTAAAAGTTCTTTCCGTCGAAGGCGAGTTTTGCAAAATCGAATATCTCTACGACGACGCGTACTGTAAAAAAGTAAGCGGTTACGCCAAAACAAGCGATTTGACCTTTGTCGATTATACGCCGACTACCCCCTATTTGTATCACGTATTCGAACTGCGCTATACCATAGCAGGCGCACCGACGGATTCTTCTTCCCTTAGCCAAATCACCGTCACTTGCGCCTATTACGGCGACTATTATATCGGAACACAATCGTACGCATATATCCTGCGCGGTGGCGAATTCGGCTATATCCCCAAGCCATCAAATCTAACCTTTGCGGAAAACCCCGAATACGCCAACCGCTTACAAAACGACACCCCTGCGCAACCCCCTTCAAGCGGACAAACCGACGCAATGTCGCCGTTACAAATCGGCGTACTCATTGCCGTATGCCTGCTCGTACCCACCGTCGTCACCGTACTCGTCAAAACCCCCAAACGCACCCCGTCCGAACAAGAAGAATAAGTACCTGTTACCCCAAATTTGCCACGTTTTGCACGTCTTCTTTCTTTTGTAAGTACCGTAACGCACAGCGAAATATCTCCATAGGCGCAAACCATTCGTCGAATACCTGCTCGGTTAAACCCTTGCAAATCAACCTGCTCTCAATTCTCGTTTCCAACTTCTTTTGCCGACGAAAATACGTACTCTCACTCCAAGCGTCAATCTCGCCTAAGGCACGCTCCGTGCCCTTTTTATTATAAAAATACCGTCTTTCCACAAGTGCGCGTTCCACGTCGCTAAGCTCGTCCAACACTTCGGCTACCGTTTGTTTTAGCCACACCAGCTTGTCCCGTTTGCAAACCTGTCTTGCCACGTACTCGACAAGCCCTTCCGCAGGTCCAAAATGCTTGTAGGATAGCTCCGCCTTATTTTGGATATGTTCCGCGTACGCTTTCTTCATTTCTTCTATCGTGGGATACACGTACAATACCGCTTTCGTAAACCCTTTCAAAACTCCTTCACCTCGCTTTCCGTCCCATATTCGTATTCCGTTTTCTACGGCCCTTTTCTCACCGCCTTTCGTCTTTTGTTTTTTGCTCTCGCTCGAAAGCACACCCATTGTGCCACAGTTTGTTTT
>JAFVOG010000126.1 GCA_017505945.1 Clostridia bacterium | reverse complement strand
TTGAAACGACCGTAATATTTCGGCTTACCGTTTTCGTCTACGTACGGCGTTAAGAAACTTCTGCAACCCATACAGGTATAGCAATGCCCTTCTCCGTTTTTGTCCACCTTATATTCGAGCATCTTCTTCTCGGAAATATAGTCGGGTACCATACGCTTTGCGGTACATTTCGCCGCAAGCTCGGTAAGGTAAAAATACGGCTGGTCTTCGGAAATATTATCCGGTTCTAACACGTAAATAAGCTTGGGGAATGCAGGCGTAATCCAAACGCCCGATTCGTTTTTAACACCGCGAATACGCTGTTTGAGCGTTTCTTCGATAATGAGCGCTAAATCCGCCTTTTCCTGTTCGTTTCTCGCTTCGTTCAAGTACATAAATACCGTAACGAACGGCGCTTGACCGTTGGTGGTAAGCAAGGTTACTACTTGATATTGTATCGTTTGAATACCGCGTCTTATCTCGTCGCGAAGGCGTTTTTCCGCAATTTCAATAATATGTGCCTCGTCCGTTACGCCTACCTTTGCAAGCTCGTCCGCTACTTCCACGCGAATTTTTTTACGGCTGATATCCACGAAAGGCGCTAAGTGCGTCAAGGAAATACTTTGACCGCCGTATTGATTAGACGCAACCTGTGCGATAATTTGCGTTGCGATATTACAAGCCGTCGAAAAGCTATGCGGTTTTTCAATGAGCGTACCTGAAATAACCGTACCGTTTTGTAACATATCTTCCAAGTTGACAAGGTCGCAATTATGCATATGTTGCGCGAAATAATCCGCGTCGTGGAAATGAATCATACCTGCGTCGTGCGCATTAACGATATCGTCGGGCAACAGGATACGACGGGTAAGGTCCTTGGACACTTCCCCTGCCATATAGTCGCGTTGTACGCTGTTGACCGTAGGATTTTTATTGGAGTTTTCTTGCTTAACTTCTTCGTTATTACATTCAATAAGCGAAAGAATTTGTGCGTCCGTCGTGTTCGATTTTCTAACGAGCTCACGCGTATAACGATAGGTAATATATTTGCGCGCAAGCACGAACGCCTTTCTATCCATTAAGCGGTTTTCTACCATATCTTGCACTTCTTCTACGTGCGGAGCGCGGTCCATTCTTGCACATTCTTCCGATACCGAGTTGGAAATATCCATAATATCTTCTTCGGTAATACGGGCGGATTCCACCACTTCCTTATTCGCCTTGCGAACAGCCCCGATAATCTTTTCCACGTCGAATACGACTTCCTGTCCACTTCTTTTGATAATCTTCATCTCTTTCATACTTAACCTCCACGCGCTCCCCTATTTTTGCGCTTTTTTCTTTCGTTTATACTATATCTTGCGCATCAAACGCAACTTTCAACACAACATATTGTATTTCTCTGAATTATCGTGCCTATTTATTATACCATATCTTGTGGTAAAGTCAAGCGTATGAACACAAAATATTGTATAGAAAAAACTTATAACTAAAACTTGCGCAATTTACTTGACATTCGCTAAAACCCTTGATAATTCAAGTAAATTTATTTTAAGCGTTATATATAGGTATCAAAAAATAAAATAATTTGGTTTTCTTCACACTCGTTTTTTATAAATTGAAAGAATACCAAATACAAAAAAGGACCGTTATCCACAGTCCCTTTGCCGTTTGATTATTATTAGTTTTTTTGGAAAAATTCTTCTTTGGTTTTTGACGTGCTCAGCGCGTGTACCAGCTTTTCGCCCTGCAAGGTTATCCGTTCGTTATCTACCGCATAACCGTCTTTACATTCCAAGGCAGGATATATGCGTTTGCTTGCAAGTGCGTCGCTAAGACGGATTTCTAAATTCGCAACGCTCAAAAGCTCGTTGACAATCAACTCGTCCATAGGATTGCCCGTATTCTCGCTAATCGTCCCAAGAACGGTCAGCGAACCGCCCTGTTGTAACTTCCGTGCCTTTCCTAAATATTTTTTAAGATATTGCAGGGTTTTACTCTCTAAACCGCCCGCAAGCGTTTTACCGCCGATAGACTGCTCCGTATCGTTATAAGCGCGCGCAAGCGTAGTAAACGAATCGATAAGCAATAACACGTCTGCATTGTTTTGTGCATACGCTATGGCTCTATTCATTATAAAATCCGCCGTAAACACCTGACGCTCCGGTTCGTCGTCGTAGGTGGAATAAATAAAGTTTTCTTCGCCCACGATTTTTCTAAACGCGCTGACTTCTTCGACCGGTTGACCGACGAGTAAAACGAATACGTTCAATCTTGGGTTCAACTCTATTGCCGATTTGGCTATTTCTCTTAAAAACTGCGTTTTACCTGCTTTGGGCGGAGCAATTAGACAACCCCTTTGCCCCTTACAAACGGGGGAAAGCCATTCTAAGTACTTACAAACAACGGAATTCGCCCTTTCTTGATGATAAAAACGGATAGGTTCGGTTGCGTATACGGCGTCGTCAAAATCGTTCCGTACTCGCTCTTTCACATCTCTACCGTTTACCGTAAGCACTTGCGTTACGACTAAAACGGACGTGCTCATTTCCGCAAAGCAAGAAACGATATCCCCTTCCTGTAAACCGTATTCCGCAAACAATTTTTCGGATAATACGATTCGTTGACCGTTTTCGATACATCTAAGCGGTAATAAATAACACACTCCGCCAATGACCGTTAATTGCCCCCTGTAAACGTTATTTTTATAGGGATTTTGTCTATCCAGCTCCGCTTGCACGGGGGATTCAAACACGAGCTCTTCCCGTTTGGAAACAAAGCTCGGCAACGGCGGGATTTCGCTTTCTTTGGCAAGATACTGAGCGCGTAAAGCGTCCATTTTTTCTTTGATTTTGGGGTCGTAATGATTATTTTTTACAGGTGCGCCTTGATTACTTACGGGCACGGGCGCGAGCTTGCCTGTAAATATATCAATAATTTCTTGGATTACTTCCCCTTTTTTCTTTGCCGTAGCCCAAGCAACGCCCTCTTCTCTGCCGTACGCTTGTAAATCTTTTATCCCAGCTTTGGATAAAACTTCCAGCGCGTACAATTCAAATTGCTCAACATTACGTTCGTCTATCATTATTCTTCCCTTTCCATATACATTATTTGCGTTTTTTCGTTGGTTAAACTATCTTTCTCTATCTTCGTTTCATACTTGGGATTTGCATATAAGACGCTTTCAAATAAGCTCAAAAAACCGCTCGCATCTGTAATATCAATCGTACCGTCCTTCGGTTTATAATGCATAGGGAGCACGATTTTCGGTTGTATTTTTTCTACGTAACTTTTAGCTTGCTTAGCGTCAATGGTATATCGACCGCCGATAGGTATCAGTAAAATATCCACTTTTCCTATTTTGGCAAGCAGTTTTTGAGAGCAGGGCTCGCCCAAATCCCCAAAATGGCAAAGGGTATAGCCGTCTACTTGCACGGTAAAAATAATATTTTTACCCCTAAGCGTACCGCCCTTATCGTCGTGATTACTTTCAATGCCTTTAATTTTCAGACCGAAAAGCTCGTACTTTCCTGCCGTTTGTAAAACGAATTTACTCTTTACCGCGTCGATATTATTATGGTCGAAATGCGCGTGGCTAATTAAAGTTATATCCGCTTGCAAATTCTCAGGCAATTCGTAGCCTACGCCTTTATACGGGTCGGTGAGAATACTTACCCCGTCGCTCGTTTCTATCATAAAGCAGGAATGTCCTAAATATTTGATTTTCATATTAACTCCTAGCCAGCAATCGGATTTGCATTTTTTGCACGTCGCTACAAAAGATTAAATCGTAATGCATAGAAAGCATCAGTGAAGTATCCGTCGTGGAATACGCCAAACGCTCGGTATAAATTTCCACGTCGCCCTCCGAGCCTAAAACGCCGATTTTACCTTGCGTGCGCCGTTCGCGGAGCAATGGTAAACGCATTGAATAATCGCCACTACGCGTAATCTCCGCTCTATCCTTTTGAATTTTTAGCGTAACGCTCCCGTTTTCTTCCCCGTAGGAAAGCAGTATTTCCGAAAAAGAAATACGCAAGCTCCCCGTTCGTGTAGCTTGCGTTTCTTCGCCGTCTACCGTCGTGGTTATGGATATTTTACAAACCATTTCATCAGAATTATTCACAAATAATCCGTCCTTTTTCGACGATTTTCGTCAATATTATAACAAATATTCAATTAAATGTAAACTATTTTACGACTTTTTTTCAATAATCGTTAAATATTCGTTAATCGTTTCCGCGTTTAATCGTTTCACGGATTAGACGACCTTCTTTCAGCGCAGTAGACAAGGCGTCGTCGTTTTCCGCGGTCAAAGCGTCGCGATATACGGTTAAATGTTCAATCAAACCGTTGAGCTCGTTGACGATATTTTTACGGTTATGCGCGTAAAGCGGTGTCCATACCCGTTCGTCTACCCCTGCAATGCGCGTCATATCCTGAAAGCTACCACCCGTAAAGCCGTCGCAACCTTTTACTTGCGGACTTTTTACGTACGCGTTGGACACGATATGCGCAAGCTGGGACGTGAGCGCAATTTTTTTGTCGTGCTCGATAGCCGTACATTCCACGATTTTACCAAAGCCCATAGCTTTTGCGTATTCTTTGACTTCGTCCACGTCGCTTTGTTTCGTTTGCTCGGCGTGCGTGATGATTAAATTCGCGTTTTGGAATAAATTCGGGGTAGCCGACGAAATCCCCGACGTTTCCTTACCTGCCATTGGGTGCGTACCGACGTAGCGGTAATTACGCGGTTTGGAATAGACGACCTTTTCAGGCTCTTCCTTTACACCGCAAATATCCATAACGAGTGCGCCGTCCTTAAAACGCCCCTTATCCAAATAATCGAGCGTTGCCTGTGGGGGTACTG
>JAFVOG010000125.1 GCA_017505945.1 Clostridia bacterium | reverse complement strand
GTCATCACTGCAACGGGCGTTGCAAGCCCCAACGAACAAGGGCAGGAAATTACAAGTACGGAAATCCCGTAATTGATTGCCGTAGAAAAGTCTTTGCTTATCCCTAACCACACGCAAAAGGTAATCACAGCGATAAGAGTGACGGCAGGTACGAAAATACCCGATATTTTATCGGCAATTTTTTGTAAAGGTGCTTTGCTTGCGCCTGCCTCTTTTACCATTTTTACGATTTGAGAAAGCGTGGTATCTGCGCCAACCTTTTGCGCCAAAACTTTGATAAAACCGCTTTTGACGATATCTGCGCCCGTAACGGCGTCCCCTTCGCTCAGCTCTAACGGCATACTCTCGCCCGTAATCGCCGAACGGTCCACAAACGCATTGCCTTCTATAATTTTACCGTCAATGGGAACGTAGTCCCCCTGTTTTACGATAAGCACGTCCCCTACGCGAATCTCCGCAAACGGGATTTTCTTTTGCGCCCCGTCAATTTCCACTGTCACCGTCGATGGCATAAGTTCGATTAGCTTTTCAATCTCATCTCCCGTTTTACGTTTAGAGATTTCTTCCAACCATTTGCCAAGCGTTACAAGGGATAAAATCATGCCTGCCGATTCATAAAACAAATGAATATGGTGCAATTTTCCCATACAAACGAGTACGGTAAGCACTAAGCTGTATATATAGGATACTCCTGCACCAAGCGAAACAAGCGTGTCCATATTCGGTGCGCCGTGTAAAATAGCTTTCGTTCCGTTTGTAAAAAACTTGAAATCGATAATGATAATCGCCAGTGCGAGCACAGCTTGACAAATTGCGCCTATACGTTCGGGCGGTTGCGGTAAATGTATCATTCCGCCCATAGAAAAATACATCAAAGGTACTAAAAATAACAACGAAAAGAAAAACCTGCGTTTGAGTATATCGGTAGAATTCGTCTTTACGTGCTCCATAACGTCTCGGTATTCTTCTATACCGTACCCAAGCCCTTGCACCGTATCCCAAATTTTTTCTTTATCTATTTTCGTTTCGTCGTAAACAATTTCCAACCGTTCGCCCAGCAAGGAAACGTCTGCTTGTTCTACGCCGTCCAGTTTTCTCAGCACGCGCTCAATTCCCGAAGAACAAGCACTGCACGTCATACCCGTAACGGTAAATTTATCTCTTTTCATACGATACTCCTACCCTATGATTATACCACGAAAACACCTTTTCGTCAAGCATTTGTTAGCAATTGCTAATACGTAAATTATAAAGATAACGCAAAAAAGCGGGATGCTATAAGCAACCCGCTCGATGCATACATTCATCGACGAATTAGTTTTGTGCGTCCGTCTTTTCTACAACGACTTCTTTGCCGTCATAGTAACCGCAGTTTTTGCAAACGGTATGCGTTTGTTTCAATTCGTGGCAATGGGGGCATTCTACGAGATTAGCCGCCGTTGCTTTGTAGTTTGCAAATCTTTTGTTCGTTCTGCTCTTGGATTGTTTAGACTTAGGTACTGCCATAATACACCTCTCGTTTTCTTTATCGTTTTGTGGTTGGTTCGTCCGAATATCGAAGGGCAACGCATCCTTCTCCGCACGATAAGATATACGGCATACTTGCCGAAATGCTTTCGTCAACAGCTTGATTTAACAGTATAACGCCTCTCGTGTACGAATAATCTTCCGCATTGTCGCTCGGTTCAAACAAAGCGTCAAGCTCGCCTATGACTTCTTGTCTTGCATCTTTCAAGCATCTGGAACATTGACCTTCCAACACGTACTTGACCGTTCCTTTAATTTCCAGCGCGTCGTCTTCGTAAAGTTCAAATTCAAACCGTACTTCCACAGGCCCTGCAAATTTCACGTAAGGAATTGCAATTAAATTATCGGGGGCTGAATAGGAAAATTCCATACTGCCGTGATACTGTTTTTGTGCGTTGAGTTTTCTAACGTCGATAATCATCTTCAAACCAGCTTTTCAAGTATAGTATATTTCTAAAACTTTGTCAACTTTTTTTCGATATCTTTTCTTGATTTTTTATAAGTTTTCCGCTTTTCTTATCAAAGTTGCGTTTGCAAAGCAGTAATCGCCACAGCAGCGACGATATCTTCGCTCTTACAACCGCGCGACAAGTCGTTAAGCGGTTTTGCAAATCCTTGACAAATAGGACCTACCGCCATAAAACCGCCTAAACGTTCCGCAATTTTATAACCGATATTCCCTGCTTGCAGGTCGGGGAAAATAAATACGTTTGCGTTCCCTGCTACTTCCGAGTTAGGCGCTTTGAGTTTAGCCACGGACGGAACGATAGCCGCGTCGAATTGCATTTCGCCGTCAATCTTCAAATCGGGCGCTTTTTCCTTTGCAATTCTAACCGCTTCCGCAACCAAGGATACGTTATCGTGTTTTGCACTGCCGAAGGTCGAGAAGGAGAGCATTGCCACCTTGGGCTCGATACCAGCAATAGCTTTTGCGGAATTTGCCGTAGCAATCGCACAATCGGCAAGCCCTTCGCTCGTATAGGTGGGATTCAAACCGCAATCAGCAAATACCACCAACCCGTCGGGGCAATACTGGTTGCCTTGGGGGGGACAAATCATCAAGTTAAAGCTGGACACGGACGAAACGCCCTTTGCCGTTTTGATAATTTGAAGACCGGGACGGAGCGTATTTGCCGTAGAGTGACACGCACCCGACACCAGCCCGTCCACGTCGCCCATATACAGCATCATAGCCCCAAAATACGTGCCGTCCGCCAACAGTTTTCCTGCTTGTTCGGGCGTCATACCTTTGGACGCGCGGAGTTCGCAAAGCTTTGCGTTATACGCGGAAAGTTTATCAGAAGTAAGCGGATTAACGATTTCTACCCCCGTCAAATCCACGTCGGGATTTTCCGCCTTTATCGCTTGTTCGTCGCCAAGCAATACGATATGCGCAATCCCTTCTTTTACGGTATCCGCAGCCGCTTGCACCACGCGTTTGTCTTCCCCTTCGCAAAGTACGATGGTTTTATTTAACGCTTTGGCTTTGTTTTTAATTTCTTCTAAGATATTCATAGTACACCTCGCAAAACGCTTTATTTATTTTTGAATTTCGTGTATAATTGTCTTATAAAGACAATTTTGCAACGCTATAATTATACCATACCTTTCTCTAATTGTAAAGGAATTCAGGAAATAAAATGAAAATTTGTACGATTATTTGCGTATACAACCCTTTTCATAACGGGCATTTGTACCAATTTCAACGCGCCAAAGCACTTTCGGGCGCGGATGCCGTTGTGTGCATTATGAGCGGAAATTTCGTACAACGGGGCGAACACGCCGTTTTGGATAAATACACCCGTGCAAAACACGCCGTTTTAGCAGGCGCGGACGCCGTTTTAGAATTACCTGCCGTGTTTGCCACTTCTAACGCCGAGCTGTTTGCCAAGGGCGCGTTGCATATTATATCGTCTATCCCCAACGTTACCACCCTTTGTTTCGGTGCGGAACACGCGGACAAAACCGCCTTTTTGCTCGGCGCAAAGTATTTAGCCAACGAGCCAGAAGAAGTTTCCAAGCGGTTACAAGAAGAACTGTCCAAAGGCACGAGTTTTGCAAAGGCACGCGCCAACGCATTTGCAGGGTTCGTCCCCTACGATTTGCTTTGTTCCCCTAACAACGTGCTTGGATTGGAATATACGAAAGCCATTTTACAAAAGGAATATCCTATTGATATTTTACCTATCCAACGCCAAGGCAGTGGCTATTTAGACGAACGCTTACAGGGCGAATACGCGTCGGCTACCGCTTTGCGTAGCGCCGTTCAAAAGGGAGAAAATATTTCCCCTTACGTTCCCAAATTCGTTGAAAACGATTTACCCAAAACTTTGCCAAAATCATTAGATTTATTAGAAAAATACGCCGTTT
>JAFVOG010000124.1 GCA_017505945.1 Clostridia bacterium | reverse complement strand
AGGGCAAACGGTCAAATTACGGTGGGGGATCTTCCGACCAATTTAGTGGAAGGGAAAGTTTACGACCTCGTGCTGTATAGTAATACAGATAACAGCATTTTAACGCAACCGTTTATCTATGCGACAAAGGTATTAAGAACGCTTGCCGATTTTAATATGTTTGTTCAGTCTTCTACAGATGCAGATGGCGACTACAACACCGTTTTAGACGGTTATTACGTGCTTGGAAATGATATCGATGTGAGTAAAGAAACGGTTTCGGCAAATAAATCGTTTACGCAAATTTATATATTGGCAGGTGGTAAAGGGTTTAATACACAGAAAGCACAAGGTCTTACGGGTACGTTTGACGGCAACGGACATACGATTAACGGTTTGGTGTTGCGTGGCGCAGGAATTTTTTGGCGAGTGTGCGAAGGGGCAACCGTAAAGAATTTTGCTTTAACGGAACTTAATTTGGCATCGAGCTCCAACACCGCGGCATTGGCTTGTCAGGTCCGCGGAACCCTTGAAAATATTTATGTGCAAACGTCGAAGACGGCGCAAAACTATAATTCGTTATTAGCAAGTCAAATTATTTTAAGCACGACCGCCAAGATGAACAACATTATTGTGGACGGCGAAGATTTCGTATCCACAACGGCTTCTTCTTTCGGTATAGTTCAAAACAACCAAGGTAGTTGTAATAAAGAGACATCGACTAACGTAAGCAACGTGTATTTTATCTCCACATCCATTTGCGGTGGTAATAATACAGGCGGCGCGAAAGTGGACGCAGGCAATAGAAGCGTGAAAACGAAAACTGACGGTACTGCGATTAGCTTGAACGTGATTTATGGGGCAAAGAGATACGATTCTTGGGCAGATATGAAGGAAGGCGCAACTTACGACCCTACGACGGACGCGAAGGTTGAAAACGTAACGGAAGCGAACGATTATTCTTCGTTTACCAAGTATTGGACGATTACGGACGGCATACCCGTATGGACGGGAAACCCTAACGATTAACAGACAAAGTAGCCCTTGCAAAGCTACAAGTCTTTGCAAGGGCGAATAAAAAAAGAGAGGAAAAAGAAAAAATGATAGTATACGTTCCCAAAACCCGACATACGGAATATGCCATTGCGGGCGAGGAATTTGTAAAATATTACCGGGAAATTTCGGGAAAGAATTTGACCGTCGCTTACGAAGACGACGGAAAATCGGACGTCGTTACGTTTGGCGGCGTTGCCGTCAATCCCTTGATTGCTCGTTTGGTTTTGAACGGGGAGATTCCCGCACCAAAAATCAACGCTGGTACGGAAGAATACGTTGTAAAAACCTATTTCGTTCAAGGTAGAAAAATTTTATTGCTCGCAGGAGGGCTTGGGCGTTCGACCTTATACGCATTATACCGATATTTGGAAGTGGCGTATAATTGCCGTTGGTATTGGGACGGGGATATCGTTCCTAAAAATACCGAGCGGGATATATTCGAGCCTATTGATTTAGAAGAACGTCCGCGCTTTGCGTATCGTGGGTTGCGTTATTTTGCACATCGCGGTTGTAAACGGTTTCAATCGGAAATGTGGGATTTTGAAGATTGGAAAAAGGAAATAGATTATCTCGTTAAACGCCGTCAAAATATGTTTATGCTCCGTATAGGACAGGACGATTTGTTTCAGCGCGCCTTTCCCGATTCCGTTTCTTATCCGACGGAAGAAACGATGGACGAATTAAATTTTAAGGACGGACAAGGCTTTAACGATAGACGACTGTTCTGGAGTTTGGAATATCGTGGCGAGCTTCGGAAAAAGGTGATGAAATATGCTTTTGACCGTGGACTTATGTCCCCAGAAGATTGTGGAACGATGACGCATTGGTATTCGCGTACGCCGATTGAATTTTTGGAAAAGGAAAAGCCTACCTTTTTCGGGGAAGTGCGCACGGGTTATAATACGGACAGCGGACGGGTTTGGGATATTCGTGAGGATAGAAATTTTGATTTTTATACCAAGCTTACCGAAACTTCTGTTCGTGAATACGGGAAAGACGAAATTTTTCATACTATCGGCTTTGCGGAG
The DNA here is from genome assembly GCA_017505945.1 of Clostridia bacterium. Taxonomy (GTDB): domain Bacteria; phylum Bacillota; class Clostridia; order Christensenellales; family Borkfalkiaceae; genus Scatosoma. The sequence goes on along the minus strand of JAFVOG010000124.1, from coordinate 2,033 downwards.
AGATTGTTTTCCGAGGATAGAGAAGCAAATCGCCGTATGAAAAAATACGTGTATGATAGGTTTTTACAGTATTTGAAGGAAGAGCATCCAAAATCAACCGTTTTTATCGCTTCGTGGGATATTTGGTTAACTTATAAAGCGACGGAAGCGCAGGAAATGTTTGCTACGTTCGATAAAGAGCAATGCGTGATTTTTGATTACACTTCAGATACTGCGATTTCTAATAATTTTACAAACTGGGGGATTATGGGCGAATTTCCGTATATTTTCGGCTCATTCCTCGGCTACGAATCGCAAAACGATTGTATGGGATATTACCACATAACGGAGGAGCGTTTAGCCGTTGCGAAAGCTGACTCTTCTTGTAAAGGAATGATTTTATGGCCTGAACTTGCACACAGCGATACGCTGATGCTTGAATTTACGGCGGTAAATTCTTGGTCGGACGAAGTCGTGCCCGTACAATCCATTATAGAGAAGCTTTGCGGGGAAAGATATTCTTGCGAAAACGGATATATGTTAGATATTTGGAAGCGTTTTTATTCCGTTTTAAGTTTGATGCATTGGTCGCAAAACACGAAGGCGTTGCAATGGCGTCCGCAATACTACTATTCGGGATATGGACGTTGGTATATACCGCGGTTAGTTGCAGGGGAAGAAGTAGACGAGTTTATTTGGGATTTCCCTTACGACAGGGCAATAAAAGCTCACGACGACGCAATTTATTGTTTGGGAAAATTAGCAAAAATTTCCAAGAACAGTTTGCAAGACGAATTTATTCGCCGTGATGTCGTGGATATTGCAAGAACGATTATAGGACGTTATGCGCACGTATATTTAATAGCAGAAGCAGAAAATATCGTTGCTTGCAGAAAAGGTGAGAATAAAGAAAAGCTTGTACGGAGTTTTGGAAATGCGGTTTCGGAGCTTTTGCAATGCTTGTGCGAGATTCTTTCTACCCACGAAGATTTTTCCTTGGCAAAGACCTTGCAGGATATTCAAAAGAATAAGCCTATATATGCCGGCTTTGAGGAAACGCTGAAAAACAATACTTGTTGTCTATATTGTCGTCAAAATATCTATGAAACGGTAAAAGAGATTTTTATTCCTGAAAACGAGGTTATGCAAAAACTCATTTTAGAGGGTGTGCCTACGTGGAAATACGACGAGAGTCTGGAAACAAAATTCAAAATAGAATCGGAGAAGATTTTTGCAAAATATCAAGCGAAGAAACTCGAAGATATAGATAAAGAACCGAAAGGCGATTTTATAAAAGCAATTGAAAATGCCTTGGAAGTTTTGAAACAAAATCCATTATAAATTAAGATAGAAAGAAGGAGAATTATATTATGGCAATTAAACACACGGCTGTAAGCTATTACGGTTTGAACTATGTGGAACACGCAGAAAAAGACTTTTTGGAAATGAAAGAACACGGTTGTGATACCGTTATCCTTGCAATTACCGAATTTGATATGGATTTTTGGTTTCCCAACATCAACGAAATCGTGAAAACGGCGCATAAAGTAGGGCTTCGTTGTATCGCAGATACTTGGGGTATCGGTAAATATTTTGGTGGTGAACAGGTTTCTTTATTCTTACAAAATAACATTCACCATCGTCAAGTGTCGGCGTACACGGGCGAAGTGTTGAATGCGGCGTGCTTTAACACCAACTCTTTTAGAGATTATTTTACAAACATTTGCTTGAAATTAGCGCGCGAAACGGAAGTGGACGGTTTCTTTTGGGATGAACCGCACTACGCGTATCCCAAAGCGTACGCATCGATTACTGGCGGCGCAGGGGACGATTGGGCTTGTAGATGTCCCGAATGTATGAAGAAGTTTGAAGAATATTATGGCTATGAAATGCCGAAGTTTATGAACGACGACGTGAAACAATTCCGTTGGAGAGAAGCATTAAAAACGCTTGCAGATTGTTCGAAAGCGATTAAGGAAGTCAATCCAAACCTTGAAATCACCTGTTGCGTACACGCGACGAAAAATACATACTACGTTACCGAACTTCGCGGT
>JAFVOG010000123.1 GCA_017505945.1 Clostridia bacterium | reverse complement strand
GTCCGTCGCTGTAATAGTAGATGTAGTTATAACCGGTTGCATCCCCCAACGAAGGGTCGTTTTCACGGGATTCCGAATCGATGTCAAACGGGATGGTATATTGCCCAGGCGTCTTCGAAACGTATTCGCTCATTTCATAGTACGGCAAATCACCGCCCGCCAAACGGACGATTTTGTTGCCATCTATCTTATAGTCGACACCTTCTATGTAGTATCTTTCGTTGTGATAGTCGCGAATGACGACGCTTCCTTCTACGGGAGTATACAGCAAATTCGTATAACTGCTCTTGCCGACAATCGTCGCCGATTCGTCAATCACTTCGTCCGTATTCCAAATAGGCGCAAGATACGAATCCATCACGTCCGCGCTGTACGTGGAAAACTTCTTTACTTTGGCGATAAACTGCTCATTCGCCTGTTGTTGTGCGGAAATTTCTTCCGCTTTCGCATTGTAAGCGGAAATTTTTTGCACGCTGACAAGACCCAACGATACGCTGAACGTCATCAGGCAAGCACATAAAATTGTTACTAATTTCTTACTCGTCTTCATATCGTTTCCCTCCTTAAGATTGACCGCTGTCGCCACTCATATTCATCCAGTCGAATTCCCAACCAGGATTCCAACCGCCGATATTATCGTAGTCGTTTTCACTGTACGTGATAATATCCGCTTCTTCAAAGCAGATGACCGTCATCTTAATCTCCTCGTAGATTTTTCTTCCCATCATTAACACCTCGTTGTTTTCTTTTGGGTTGTAGAGCTCGTTTTTATTTTTATCAATTTTATTTTGCTTTCTCATTGCAATTTCGTGAAAAAACTCGTTTCGGATAAGCTATGCTTATTTGGTTGTGCCACAACCAAATAAAGGGCGCGCCCTTTGCATTTTTTAGCTTTCGTTTTTTGTCATCATCTTCACAAAATGGTAAAAATACGGCATACTAAAATTATTCATAATCATTTTACCACGATAATATATGCTTGTCAAGACAAAAATGAGCATATTTATAAAATATTTTATAAAATAATCAAATTCAGTCAGCGTGTCAAATAAAATACATTGCAATTTGTGACTTTTTGTATATTTTTTTCTATTTTTTGTATATTTTTTTCCTTTTTTTGACGGTAAAAACCCAAAAACAATCGTCTTTTACCACTTGGGTTTTGGTGTGCTATCTTCCATTTTTAGTATAAATTTGTCAATTTTTTTGACAACAACACACTGAATTTTGAGTTATTTTTTGGATTTTTTGGCGGTTTTTTTGTACTTTTCATTGAAAAACAAACGCAAAAAAACCGCCACAAAGGGCGGTTTTTTATTTGTCTCTTGGTTTATTTCAAAATAGAAAATACAATCGCTTGCATTTCGTCCAAACGCTTTTCCATTTCGCTTGCCAACTTAAATTGCGTTCTTGCACGAACAAGGTTATGTTCGGGATATTTGGTTGCGAAATACGTGTCACCGCTTAAATAGTCCCCTAAAAAGCGCATACCGCATTCCATCGTCATCAAATACGCACCGTAAGGGAGCAGTTCGGCTTCCTTTTGCGTAATGCTATCTTTTACTGCGCCTACGTATCCTTCCGCATACGCCTTGAACAGTTGGATATCAAAATGCACTTTATTCAAATCCTTTTCGTCTTCGCTTGCCGTGCTTGCGCCAAAGCGAATGGAATCGCCAAAGTCGTACAGCATAGAACCTGGCATAATCGTATCCAAATCGATTACCGCGCGTGCGCTATTCGTGTGCGCGTCCATAAGTATATTGTTCAGCTTGGTGTCGTTATGGGTAACGCGCAAAGGAATACTGCCGTCCTTTAAGCCGTCCACCACCTTGGAAAAAGTGTCCTTTCTTGCAAGCGCAAACGCGATTTCTTCTTCGCAAGTTTTCGCTCTGTCTTTGACGTCCGCGTCCAAAGCCGTCTTAAAATCGTTAAAGCGTTTGGGCGTGTCGTGGAAACGTGCGATAATTTCCGTCAAACCGCTTGCGTCGAATTCCGCCAAATAGTTTTGAAATTCTCCAAACGCCTTCCCCGAATTACGGAATACGTCCTTATCTTCGACGCGTTGATAGGTAACCGTTCCTTCGATAAAATCGTACACACGGAAACAAGCGTCCCCTTTCAAATACGAATCCCCCGATTTCGTCTTCACTACCGTCAGCGTTTCAATGCCACGGCTTGCCAAATGCTCGGTAACCGAACAAATATTTCTCATAAGCCCGTCGCTATCGGGAAAAATGCTCGTATTCATTTTTTGCAAAATGTACCGTTTTTCCGTCGTCGTAACTAACATCGTTACGTTAATATGTCCTTCGCCGTACGGCTCAATCGAAAGCACGTCTCCCACAATTTGAAACTGTTCAATCGCTTTATAATATTGTTCCATCGTAGTCCCCTTGCGTTTTTCTTTATTATACTACCAAATCCCGTTTTTTCAAGGGAAAATATTTCCCAAAACTTATAAAATCGTCCGCAAAATATTTTGCGGACGATTTTATAAAACTCAATCTTCAATTTTGGTAAAACGCGGAAAGGTTTTTCCGTCCTTTTCGACGGTTTCTTCAAACATATTGCGTGGGCGCACCCAAACCCCACCGTCTTCGTACAGAGCACGATAGACCACCATTTCTTCCCCCGTTTCGCTGTGTTTTGCTACGCAAAGCACTTCGTATTCTCCGCCCTTAAAATGGCGATATTTGCCTTTTAACCCCATACCTGCCCCTTATTTACCGAAAATCATCATAATACCGCGCACGACAAGCGCAATCAGCAACAGAGCAAGCGAGAATACCGCCGAAATCAGCAAGAAACCCACGATATACGCGCCGAACGACGTCATAGCAACGGTAACCGCGCCAAGCGCGTCCAAATCGATAAAATACAGTATGATATCCGCAATAAGCAACAGCGCAAGCAAAATCAGCAAGCCTTTCACTCCGCCTTTGATATCCGCACCGCTAAGTTCCATATGGCTGGCAATCATAAAGGCAAGCACGATAAACACCCACCACTGCCAAATGCTGAGATTGTCAGCGGAAAAAATATGCGTTACCATTTCCCACAGCGCACCGAGATAATCCAAAACGCTACTAAAATCGACAAACGTAGGAATCCCGCCAAGCGTATCCATTACCGCCCCGAAGGTGTCGGGGGTAAGCCACATCATCAACAGGAGCAACACACCGCTACCGCCCAAAATGGGAGCAATCCCGATAAAGAAATTGCCGATTTGATGATAGATATTTTTCGGATTGTACGAGTGGTTAACGTATCCCAGCGTACCGTTGGGCGCGTCGGGGAGATATAATTTCATTTCCACCACTTTATGCCCGAAGAGAATACAAAACAAGGCGTGGCTGAGTTCGTGTATAGGCGTACCGACAATCCCCGTGGCCAGCAAAATGCGCGGTCCGTTATATCCTACGATAGAACAAAACCCTCTACGGCAAAGCGCGATAAGCAACCCAAACACAATAATAATGCCGATGGAAAAGATAAATTGATATAAAAAGTTAATGAGTATTTCCATATCTATACCTATTCGATACGTTCTAACAGTTTCGCTTTCGTGCGTTCGTATTCTTCCTTACTCAAAACGCCTTCTTCGTACAGCTTATGCACTTCTCTAATGGCGCTCGTCGCACTAATGGTAGCACAGCAACGTCTATCTTCCTTTTTCTTAACCAAATCCAACTTGAATTCTTCTTGCCACGTTTCGCATTTTTTAGGCAAGTTTTTAAGAATTTTACCGTTGCGGTATAAGATAAGGAATACCGCGCTAATCCATAAAATTACGCTTAAAAATTGCGACGGGGTAAGGAAAAAGCCCGTGCCACCGCGGTTGTCGCCACGGAAAAATTCCATAATAAAACGGAACACGCCGTACGCAATAGCGTATATTTCAATATTATATTTCTTGGTCTTTTTGCGCGTTGCCATCATCACGATAAACAAAATCAGTTCGAAAATCGCTTCGATAAGCATCGTAGGCAAAACGGCTACGTTTGCGCCGTACTGCTTAATTACGTGAGCCGCCGCGTGACTATCGTCAGGGAATCGAATCCCAAGCCAGCTATCCGTAGGCATACCGTAACAGCAACCGCCGAAAAAGCAACCGATACGTCCAAACGCATGCGCCAAAACAAGTCCGGGCATTAACAACGAGAAGAAGTATAACGCTCTGCCTTTTGCTTCGGGAACGAGAAAATGCAACAACGCAATCATAGCAGGCACTGCCCCTACGACGCCACCAAGCCAAGTAATTCCGCCCATAACCAGTTTCCGTTCTTGGATAGAGTGGAAAATGGAATCGAAAATAAACGCGGACACCGCAAGCGCGCCTGCACCGATAACGGATACGAGAATCAGCCTACGAACGGTGTCTTTTTGCACCTTTTCAAAACGGGTAAACGTGACAAGCAAAACGATTACGTATGCCACACCGCCCACGGCAAGCATAAGCGAGTACATAGGTATATGAAAACCCATTATGTGTATATTAGGTAACATATTTTTCCAATATTCTCCTTAAAGGTATTTACCGCTTCGGCACAAGCGTTTGCACCGAAGCGGTATTTCTTCATTTGTAAAAGGGAATCAATATCTTACAAATTCCACGTCGCAATCGCGTATTCGGACGAAATAAGCAATTGTCCGTCACCCTTTGCGCTCACTTGCACTTTCGTAATACGCTTAGGATATGCAACGCCCTTTGCTTCCAGCACGTCGTAATCGATACTGAAATCCATTTGCGAATTGATATCGATTTCTACCGTGTGTTCTTGGTTATCGTTATCCTTATAGGTTACAAGTACGTTATACCCTTGGCAACCGTTGATAAAGCCCCATTCCAAGTTCCCTGCCGTATCTTTATGAATGGAATCGTTGGAAGGTTTGCTAAGCAACTTAATTTCGCTGGGATTTGCCGACGTCTTGCTGGACTTATCCGAATTCAAACGGTAAATACCGTTATTATCGAATTGACCGCCTACCGCAATAACGGAAACGCTAAGCACACCAGGCGCGCTGGGGGTTACTCTGTATTCCAAATCCGTCTTCGTCGTCGAAGAAGAATCGCCTACTTCGTACACGTAACCGCTTGCAAACGGTACAGCACTGTTTACCGTTACGATAACTTCACCGTTTTGTTCGTATCTTTCCGCGCTATACGCGATAGAGATGGACGGTGCTTCCAAAGGCTTGGTTTCTTGCGTAAAGGCATTCGACCAAGAATCGACAAGCAATCTACCGCCGTCACCTACCGCAAATATTTCTACCTTATAATTCTTCTGCGTAGTGAATTGCGTAGGTTTATATTCGTACGTGTTGGTATCTTCGTCATACGTAAACAGTTTAGAATCTACCGCTACGTCGTCGATAAGCAAAGCGTACGTAACCGCTTGGTTAATCGCTTTCCAGCTATACCCCGTACTGGTTTTCTTCACTTCGGGCGTAGCCAAAATACGGAAATCCGCCGTCTTCGATTCCGCTAAATCGGAGTTGATATAATGTTCTCCGTCGCCGATTGCCTGCACCTTGAACGAATACGTGCCTGCGGGGAATGCGCTTTGAGGTAAATCCTTTTCGTTGGTCGTCAACGTTTCCTTGTACAGCGCGTCGTCCGCTCTATATACGAAATAGTTGGGTTGGAAAGCACCGCAGTTGTCGGGCTTACTCCATTGCAATTTTCTGTTGGAAACTTTCACTTCTTCAAACGTGGGAGCAGCCAACTTCTTAAATTCTTTTACTTCCGATTCTTTACTCGTCAAATAGTACGCCGTATCTCCGGGAGCATAGTCGTTACCTATCGCCGTAACGCCGATATTTACGCCTTCTTTCGTGATATATTCGGCAATCGCATAGCTTACCGTGTTCGTCTTAAAGCTGTGCGCCGTACCTTTAATGGTAATTTCGTAGCTGAAACTTCTCGAATCGCCTTCCCAGCTCAGT
>JAFVOG010000122.1 GCA_017505945.1 Clostridia bacterium | reverse complement strand
TCGTCCGTGATTGCCTCGAATATATCCAAAAGGTCCGTTTTTAACATAGGCAGAATAACCTGCGTTTCAGGGTCGCCAAACCGCGCGTTATACTCGATAACCTTCATACCGTTTTTCGTCTTCATCAATCCGAAATACAGCACGCCCTTAAAGGTACGGCCTTCCGCGTTCATTGCCGACATTGTGGGCAACATTATCGTTTCGTACACTTCCTTTGCCGTCTTTTCGCCAAAGAACGGGGCAGGAGAAAACGTACCCATACCGCCCGTATTCAGGCCTTCGTCGTTATCAAACGCGCGCTTGTGGTCGCAACTTGTAATCATAGGCACCATCGTCTTACCGTCGGTAAACGCAAGACAGGACACTTCGGGACCTTCTAAAAATTCTTCTACAATAATTTTATTCCCTGCCGAGCCGAATTTCTTATCCAGCATCATCTCCTTTACGCCGTTCAAAGCCTCTTCGCGCGTTTTACAAATGAGTACACCTTTTCCAAGCGCAAGCCCGTCCGCTTTTAAAACGACGGGAATATCGCACTTCTCTACGTATGCTTTCGCGTCTTCATACGACGAAAACGTTTCGTATCTTGCCGTAGGGATATTGTATTTTTTCATAAGTTCTTTGGAAAACGCTTTGCTCGCCTCAATAATCGCAGCGTTTTTGCGCGGTCCAAATACGCGGTGTCCACGGCTTTCCAACTCGTCCACTAAACCGAGCGCCAACGGGTCGTCGGGCGCAACCACGATGTAGTCTACGTCTTTATGCGCATCTACCCATTCGCCTACCGCCGTCAAATTGCAATAATCCACGTTGACGAGTTCTGCAATTTCGCCGATACCTGCATTGCCTTTCATTGCATATATTTTATCTACTTTGGGGGATTTTTTTAATGCTTGGACGATAGCGTGTTCTCTACCGCCGTTACCAACAACTAAAACGTTCATATCTATCTCCGTCTGTATTTTTTTATTGCATTACGCGAACTTTCCGTCCGCATTTTTCTATTTTTCCTTCGCACAACAACTTGACGCAAAGGGGTAACATTTCGTGTTCTACTTTGAGTATGCGCTGTTGCAAACTCTCTGCGGTATCGTCAAACAACACTTCTACCGTGCGTTGCATAATAATCGCACCGCCGTCCACGTCCGCCTCTACGAAATGCACCGTAGCACCGCTTACCTTTACGCCGTAATCGATTGCCGATTGATGCACTTTGAGTCCGTAATACCCCATACCGCAAAAGGACGGGATAAGCGACGGGTGAATATTGACGATACAATTTTCAAAAGCCTTGATAAACGTTTCGGGCACGACCAACAGCCAACCTGCCAGCACGATATATTCCACGCCGTTTTCTTTAAGCGTTTGCGCCACGTACGTATAAAATTCGTCCTTGTTTGCAAACTGCGTTTTATCATAAACAAGCGTTTTAATACCGTGTTTTTCGGCACGGGTTATCGAGCCGATTTGCGGTTTAGACGCCACCAAATACGCAATTTCACAAAATTGTTCTTTTTCATTTGCGTCGATAATCGATTGAAAATCCGTACCGCCACCCGACGCAAATACCGCTATTTTCTTCATACTTCTATCCTTTTTACAAGCTTTCAAAAAACAAAGTTTGGCACAACGCGCCATATAGCGAATCGTGCCTATGCTTTATTGTTATTTTAAGATAACGCCCTTGCCTTGTACAGCTTTACCGACAACGACGACGTCTTCGCCCGTTTCACGCAAGCTTGCCATTGCCTGTTCTACGTCTTCGGGACGTACGCAAACAATCATACCGATACCCATATTAAAGGTATTGTAAATTTGTTCGTCCGTAATCCCTGCGCGCTTTTGCATTACCTTGAATACGGGGGGAACTTCGTACGATTTGGTATCAATTTCCGCCGCAATACCTTCGGGTAAAATACGGGGGATATTTTCGATAAAACCACCACCCGTGATATGTGCGATACCCTTTACGTTCACTTTTTCAATGAGCGCAAGAATACTCTTAACGTAAATACGCGTGGGCTTTAACAATACTTCCGCGGGCGTTGCGCCAAGTTCTTCGTCGTACGTTTCCAAAGCCACTTTATCGCTATCGCCGAACAGTTTACGCACAAGCGAATACCCGTTGGAGTGTACGCCCGTAGATTTCAAACCGATAAGCACGTCCCCTTCTTGAATGTCCTTACCGTTGATTACCTTTTTC
>JAFVOG010000121.1 GCA_017505945.1 Clostridia bacterium | reverse complement strand
TTCTTGGTTGTATTCTTCGTCCATAAATACGTAGAATTCCCCGTCGAAATACGAATACGTCATCTTCTTCGTTTCTACTTGCGCCGTTTCCAACTTTGCCGTAGGGTTAAACGTTTCGTTGGACAAAACTTGTCCCGTAACTACGTTTTTCAGCGTTGCTCTTACAAACGCCGCGCCCTTACCAGGTTTAACGTGTTGGAAATCGGTAACGGTATAAACACCGCTCTTATATTCAAACGTAACGCCTTTACGAATATCGCCAGCTAAAATTTGTGCCATAACAAAATGTCTCCTTCATCACATTATTTATTATATTTTACCAAACTTCTTTCTTTTTGTCAATCGCATAACCGCTTTTCCTTACAAAAAAGCGTATATTTTTTCCAAATTCTTCCCGTTTTTTTACAAAACGATAAGTTTTTTGTCCGTCTTGGACATAAACGAACGAATTTTTCCGTTTTCCAGCGTTACGGTATCTTCAATACGTATCCCGTATTCGCCTGCCACGTACACGCCGGGCTCGTCGGAAAAGACCATACCGTCCGTCAAAATTTCCGCGCTGATTTTGTTTACTCTTGGATATTCGTGCACGTTTAAGCCGATACCGTGTCCAAGCGAGTGCGTAAATAAATGCCCGTAGCCTTGTTCCGTCAAGTACTCCCTTGCCACTGCGTCCGCTTGCGCGCCCGTCATACCGCCGACCACTTTTTCCTTGACAAGCTCGTGCGCGGTCAACACCGCTTGGTACGCTTTCTTAAACGCCTCGTGTTTTCCGTCGTCCCCAAATAAAAACGTACGCGTGATATCCGAACAATACCCGTTTACTTTGCAACCGAAATCGATTAAAATTTCATCGCCGAATTGCAATTTAGTTTCGCCCGTTTCGTGGTGAGGAACAGATGCGTGCGCGCCAAACGCCACAATCGTTTCAAATGACAACCCTTGCGCGCCAAGCTTTCTCATATTATATTCGAGAAGTGCCGCCACTTCCACTTCCGTCATCCCTTCCTTAATTTCGGGTAACAACAAGTTAAATGCGTCTTCCGCAATTTCACAAGCCTTGGCGATTTGCATAATTTCCCACTCGTTTTTCACCGTCATAAGCGAAGTTAGACACCCATCTATATTAACGAGCTTTACCCCTGCTTTTTCCATAGCCACATATTCCGCGTGGCTGGTTTGGTCAAAGGAAATCCCCACGCTTTTATATTTCGCTAAACGTTCTAACGCTTCGCCTTGCTTGTATAAAACAGGCTTCACTTCCGTCCCTGCAAACTGTTTTTCCGCCGCCTCTATATAGCGCATATCCGTAAACAGCGTCGTAGCGTCTTTATCGATAATGATAAACCCGTTTTCCGCTACAAAACCGCTGACGTAGCGCATCATATATTCGCAAGCAACGTACACCGCCTCGCACCCGCAAGCTTGCCACACCTTTTTTCCGTTTGTCACCATCATATTATTCTCCAAAATACGCCTTTTTCATAAGCCAAGCATCTTCCGCCTGCGTGCCGTCCGACTCGCTGACGATAAACGGCTCTAATCCTACGTTTTTCAGGGCGACAACCAACGGTTCAAAGTTCGGTCCGTATATTTCGTCGGCAAACGTCAAATGCTTAATTTCGCCCTTTTTTCCGTACATAATTTTAGAAAAATGCATGTGGAAATTTTGCATTTTTTCCCTACCGAGTTCCGCAATCATATATTCTAATCTCGACTGATAATCTTCTACCGTTTTCAGCGAGCCTTGTTCCCTTGCGTTGATATGCCCAAAGTCGATACACGGGATATAAAAGGGAGCTATCTTACAAAATTCTACCACTTCTTCCACCGTACCGATTTGCGCTTCTTTGCCCATTGTTTCAGGACAAAAATACAAATCTTCCATATCGTTTAAGCGGATATATTCAGCAAGGATATGCAAGCGTTCCTTCGTCTTTTCTACCGCTTCAAAGCGCGTCGCTTTTCCTTGCGCGGCAGGGTGAAACACGATACGCTTTCCCCCCATAAGTTTGCACATTTTCGCGCTGTCTAAAACGTACCCGTACGATTTTTGCGCCATATCGTCGTCGGGGTTGGCGAAATTGATAAAGTAGGGCGCGTGCACGGAAATTTCCACGCCTGCGTTTGCAAACGCTTCGCCGATAGAAACCGCCTTTTCTTCCGTCATACGCACGCCACGCCCAAACGAATATTCAAAACAATCCAAACCACGCTTTTTCACAAACTCCGCCGATTGTTCGGTATGCTTGTATCCTTCGGCGTAAAAACTTTCACAGTTCCCGCTTGGTCCAAACTTAATCATTTTCCTTAACTCTCCTTATATCTTCCGTGAGTTGCGCCTTTAACGCGTCCGCGCTTTCAAAACGCCGTATATCCCGTAAAAAGCGGACGAATTGCACCTGCAACGTCTGCCCGTATAAATCCCCCGAAAAGCCGTCCAAGTACGTTTCCGTCCATACCTGCCCGTCGTTAAAGGTAGGTCTTGCGCCGTAGTTGGTAATTCCCTTATACGCCGTACCGTCCACGTTCACGCACGTTTCGTAAACCCCGATTTTCATTGCATACTTGCCTTGGGGGTATGCAATGTTCGCCGTAGGAAAACCCAGCGTTCTTCCCACCTTTCTATCCTGCTCCACTTGACCAAGCAAGAAAAACCGTTCTCCAAGCAACGTTTGCGCGCGCGCAACGTTTCCACTATCCAGCGCGTTTTTTACCGAGCTTGAACTGATTTTTTCTCCGTCCAAAGTGAGTATTTCTTCCACACAAACTTCCGCGTCCGTCGCACTTTGCAACGTTTTAGGCGTACCGTTTGCCCCTTTCCCAAAGCGGAAATCGTCTCCGCAAACAAACGCCTTTACGTTGTATTCTTCTTGCAACGTCCGAGCAAAGGCGGTAGCCGTAACGTCTTTAATTTTCGCAAATTCCGTTTCACAAACAAAGGCAAAACCTAATGAGCGGAAAATTTCTCTGCGTTCGGCGAGCGTAAAAAGCGGTGCACCGCGACGTTCTCCATAGATGGTCATAATCCCTATCGGCAGTCCGTACGTTTTTGCGCGCGCAAGCAGTTTTTTATGCCCAACGTGCAACCCGTCGAATCCGCCGAGTAACATCACGCAACCGCTTTCCCGTATATTCGATTGTCCGTTTAAGACCACCGTATTTAACATAATTTCGTCTTGGTTTTCGCCTTACCGTCTTGCACCACGGCAAGCCCGTAAAACGATTCTCCTTGATATACTTTATACAAACCGTCTTTCGCGTCCGTTTCCACCGCCAAACCGTTAAAAAGCCGTCTTTCTTCCGCACCGCCAAATACCAACGTTTCAAACGGCAATACGCTCTCTGTCGGGATTACATATTTTTCCAACTCTTCCACAGACAAGTCTTGTTGTAACAGCGAAAACGGAATTGCATTTTCTAACGTAAACACACCGCTTTGCGTGCGACGGAGCGCACTCATCACTGCGCTTGTTCCAAGCGCGGTTGCCATATCCCGTGCAATCGAACGGATATACGTTCCGCCACCGCAACGGATTTTGAAACGGAACGCGTTTTGTGTTTCCGCTTGCTCTAAAAGCTCCACGCTGTCGATACGCACTTTTTTGGGTGCAAGCTCAAACTCCACGCCAGCCCTTGCCAAATCGTATCCGCGCTGTCCGTTGACGTTTTTCGCGCTGTACTTGGGCGGAATTTGCATAATCTCCCCCACAAGCGTAGGCAATACGCTTTGGATATCCGAAAACAAGGGGATATGCCCTTTTTTCATAAGTTCTCCCGTAGAATCGAGGGTAGGCGAATCCACGCCGAACGTAAATTCGGCAATATATTCTTTGTCCTTTTCCAAAAAATAATCAAAAAGACGGGTGGCGTTACCCACCCCAACGGGCAAAACACCGCTTGCCAAAGGGTCAAGCGTGCCCATATGTCCGCACGGCACTCCCGTCAGCCATTTGCATTTGTTGACAACCGTCGAGGACGTAAGCCCCGACGGTTTATCTACGTTAAAAAATCCAAACGACGATATTTTGCCTTGTCTTTTCATATTTACTCCGCCATTAACGAAGTTCGATACCTAACTTGAACTTCAAATTATTCAAAATCTTCTTCACGAACCCATCGAGCGTTTCCGCCGTAAACGCCTTTTCCGTTTGCGAGTCGGGGGTAAAGGTAAGCGTAAACGCCATACTCTTTTTGCCCGCAGGTACTTGACCGCCACGATATACGTCAAAGAGCTTTGCTTTTGTTACGTACTTGCACGAGTGCATCAACACGTCTTCGATTTGTCCGCAGGTAAGTTCTTCATCTACAAGCAACGCAAGGTCGCGTTGGATTGCAGGGAACTTGGGCAAGTTTTGGCATTTAATGCTATCGTCCATATCCGCAAACAACGCTTGCAAATCCAGTTCGGCAAGATATACCTTTTTATCCAAACCAAGCGACATAGCAATAGACGGGTCTAATTCCCCAAAACAGCCCACAACTTGTTTATTATACAAAACGTTAGCCGAAACGCCAGGGTGCAAATACGGTTTTTCCGCGCGTTCGTACGCGAACGTAAGATTAAACGTTTCCGCAACCTTTTCCACCGCGCCTTTCATATCAAAGAAATCTTGACCGCCGCCCCAAACGCCAAGCACGAGGCGTTTTCTTTCTTCGGGTTGTTCACTCGCTTGCGTGTCGTTAGGAATATAGATATTCGCCACTTCAAATTCTCTACCCGTATCGTTGCCACGACGAATATTTCTTACCGCGTTCATCAGCATGGACGGAGCAAGGAAGGTACGCATAATGGAAAGTTCTTCGCTGATAGGATTGATAATACGCACAGCGTTTCTTTCCGCGCCGTCCTTATCAATCTTCATCAAATCCAAATCCTTAGGGGAATAGAACGAATAGTTATACGCTTCCAAAAATCCTTGTCCGCACAATACGTTTTTCAAGTGCAGTTCGCGTTTTTGTTCGTCGTTTAATCCACCGTTGGTCACGCTTGCCTGTTCCAAGAAGGTAGGCGTGATATGTTCGTAACCGTACATACGGATAATTTCTTCCGCCAAATCGGGATAGCCGTCGATATCGTCACGATAGCCGGGTACTTCCACTGAAAGCGTATCGCCGTCAATTTCGGGTTTGAATTGCAAACGCGTTAAAATGCTTTGCACTTCTTCCACGGGCACTTCGATACCGAGTAGAGCGTTGATTTTTGCCAGCGACGCCGTCATCTTTCTATTTTCGAGCGACACGGCGCATACGTCTCTATGCATATCCGTTACCGTACCACAGCCGAGTTCTTCAATTAAATGCAACGCACGCGCCATACCCAAACCGTTGGTGTACGCGTCTACACCCTTTTCAAAGCGCGCAGACGAATCGGACGATTGCCCCAAAGCACGCGACGTTTTACGCACGCTGTCCCTTGCAAATTTTGCCGATTCGAAAA
Source organism: Clostridia bacterium (assembly GCA_017505945.1). Classification (GTDB taxonomy): domain Bacteria; phylum Bacillota; class Clostridia; order Christensenellales; family Borkfalkiaceae; genus Scatosoma. The sequence goes on along the minus strand of JAFVOG010000121.1, from coordinate 23,099 downwards.
ATACGTTTTTCGTCGTAGCTTTAATTTCACTGTTCAAACCGCCCATAATCCCTGCAAGCGCAACGGGTTTATTGCCGTCGCAAATGACAAGGTTGTCGGGGGTAAGCGTGAATTCTTTTTCGTCGAGCGTAACGATTTTTTCGCCTTTCGTCGCGCGTCTTACGATAATTTTTCTATCCCCTAAATCGTCCGCGTCAAACGCGTGCATAGGTTGCCCCATTTCCAACAACACGAAGTTCGTGATATCTACAATCGGCGAAATGGAACGAATCCCCGAAAGCGCCAAACGTTTGCGCATCCAAGCAGGGGATACGCCGTCTTGTACGTTTTCCACGTAGTGTCCAACGTAACGGGGACACAAATCGGGCGCAAGCACTTCCACGTCCACACTTGTAGCGCTCGTGCCTTTTGCCGTATATGCGTAGTTCGGTTCTTTCAACGGGGTTTTGGTTACCGCCGCCACTTCCCTTGCAATACCTAAAACGCATTGACAATCGGGGCGGTTTGCCGTAATGGAAATATCAAAAATCCAGTCGTCCAAGCCCACCACTTTTCTAATATCTTCGCCCACGGGTGTATCTTTTGCCAAATCCAGCAACCCGTTTACTTCCGCACCTGCATAAAAATCGTCGTTAATGCCGAGTTCTTCGCCCGAGCAAAGCATACCAAACGATTCCACACCGCGCAGTTTACCTTTTTTAATTTTCTTTACCGCGTCGGGGTTCTTTTCCAAAACGGCGGGATTGCTTTCTACCACCGTCGAACCGTCCAACGCGCAGGGCGTTTTCATACCCACGTACACGTTGGGTGCACCCGTTACGATTTGTAAATCTCTACCGTATTCTTCTCCGCAGTCCACTACGCAAATTTGCATATGGTCGCTATCGGGATGGGGCGTCAACGCCTTTACTTCGCCTACCACTACGCGCGAAATTTTATCGCCGAGATAGGAAAGCTCTTCCACTTCAAAACCGCAGGAAAAGAGTTTTTGCGCCAGTTCTTGCGCCGTTATATTGATATCTACGTAATCTTTCAACCAACTGAAAGGTACTTTCATTGTCGTATTCTCCTTTGCGTTTCGCCCTTAATTTTCAAACTGTTCTAAAAACCGCGTATCGTTTTCAAACAGCGTCTTAATATTGTTAATGCCGTATTTAAGCATAGCAATTCTTTCAATACCCATACCGAACGCAAAACCCGAATATTCGTCGGGGTCAACGCCACAGTTTTCCAACACGTGTCGATTGACCATACCAGCGCCAAGTACTTCTATCCAGCCCGTACCCTTGCAAAGACGACAACCCTTACCACCGCACTCCGTACAGCTTAAATCTACTTCTACGCTGGGTTCGGTAAACGGGAAATACGACGGGCGTAAACGAACCTTCGTCGAAGACGTGAACACCTTTCTCGCAAATTCCGCAAGCATACCTTGTAAATCGCAAAGCGTAATGCCCTTATCTACGACAAGCCCCTCCATTTGGTGGAACATAGGCGAGTGCGTAGCGTCGTCGTCCGAACGGAATACCCTACCAGGAGATAAAATTTTAATGGGCGGTTTTTGCTTTTCCATAACGCGAATTTGTCCTGCGGACGTCTGCGTACGGAGTAATAAGTTTTCCGCCAAATAGAACGTGTCCTGCATATCCCGTGCGGGGTGGTCCTTAGGCGTATTCAACGCCGTAAAGTTATAATAATCCGTTTCAATTTCAGGTCCTTCAAACACCGTAAAACCCATACCCGAGAATATGGAAATTAGCTCGTTTTTAACAAGCGTAATCGGATGCAACGCACCTTGTTTACGGCTTTTGCCAGGCATAGAGATATCGATACGTTCGCTTGCGTATTTTTGTTCCATTTCCTTTTGACGAACAACCACTTCTTGCTCGGCAAACTTTTCTTCCATAGCTTGCTTGCATTCGTTGACGATTTTCCCAAACGCAGGGCGTTCTTCCTTGGGTAAATCCTTCATACCGCTCATAATGCCTTTGAGTTCCGTTTGAAAGCGCATTTTCAGCTCGTACAATGCTCTGCCCGTGCTCGCGTTTTGCATTGCCTCTTCGATTTGTAAACGCAACGCTTCTATCTTTTCTTTCATATATCTTCCTCCAAACTCTTTCGTTTGATTTTTACTATAAAAAACGCCCCACGCACCCTTTGGGCGCGTAGGGCGAATTATCGCTGTACCACCTACGTTCACGCGGATTTACCGCGCCTTATTGCCGTCGTTACGCCACGTCTTACGTTCCTTCCTACCCGCATTTGCGCTCAAAAGGAAAGCTCCAAAGTGAAAGGGCAATCGCCACGCTTTTACGCACCTTTCAGCCTACGGGTACGCTCTCTGTCAAAAACGGTTTTGGCAACACCTACTTTTTCATCGCCTTTATATACATTGTATTTCTATTATATATTTTTTATAAGCCGTTGTCAAACGATTTATGCGTTTTTCGAGCAATTCTCTTTCAAAAGGTCTCTAATTTCTTCCAAAAGACGGGTGTTTGCCGTCGCCTTTTCTTCTTCAAGACGCTTTGCTTGTGCCTCCGCTTCGGCAGCCATTTTAGCTTCTTCTTCCTTTTGACGTTTCAATTCGTCCAAACGTTCCTGATAGATTTGTTTCGCGCGCTTTTTAGAAACCTTTTCTTCTATACGGATTTTTGCAATTTCTTTCTTCGTCTTAATATCAATACCCAGCGCAATTTTTTCGTTGGTTTCCGAAATGCGGTTGATAATTTTTACAATGCTAAACAATACGAACGCTATCAGCAAGAAATTGATAATCGCACTGATAAACGCGCCCCAGTCGATATAGATACTGTTTGCAAGGTCGATAATTTTATTTCCTGCCTCGTCTAACAAAAACGCACCCGTCGTCGCATCTACTTGATATGCAGGGGAAAGCATCGTGATTGCACCGCTTAAACCTTCCGTGCCTACGATAAGCGCGATAAGCCAGTTGATAATGGGGCGCAATATGCTGTTACTTAAACCGTTGACGATTGCCGTAAACGCACCGCCAACGATAACGCCGACAGCCATATCCAAAACGTTCCCACGCGTGATAAACGTCTTGAATTCTTCAAAAAATTTCTTAATAGCACCTTTCTTTTTTTCTTTTGCCATAATTGTACTCCTTTGTATAATATAGATTAAGTATAACTTATTTTAATTAAGCTGTCAAGCAACTATAATACAATACGAAAACTTTCTTCGTGCAAAGCAAAAACCCGTCCGCGCCTGCGGACGGGTTTCTTGGCATACTCTACGTGATTTTATTCTTCCCGTTCTTCTATCAAGCCTTGCAATACGGCTTGCAATTCGCCTACGCTTTGCGCCGTTTCACCAAGGTTTTTCAGCCAAGCGTTTTGCGTTTGTTTGGCAAGTGGCGCACTAAGCCCCACCGCATATTCGATAAGCGTATTTTTCTCCGTTTGTAACATATCGCGGATACTGTCCGCCTCGTTTAACGTAATATCCCGTTTTTCAAATTTCATCTCATTTCTCCCCTAACAGCGTTTGCAACGCTTGCATACGTTGCTTGTGCGAAGCGGATACCCGTTCCATCGTTTGTGCAAGCGGAATTTCCGTCAACAAACGTCCGTAAATCGCCGCCTTCTTGGACGCCAAATCTTCCAGGTATATCATATTTTGTACCACTCTTTTTTCTTCCATAAAAACACTCCCCCTTGTATAGCAAAGTTTGCGTAACAAGAGAGAGTTTTATGCTTATTTTTTGTTTTTTGCAAACGGACAATCATGCGACAGTGTGCAATCCGCGCATTTTGGTCTTTGCGAGTGGCAAACCCGCCTTCCGTGATAGATGAGCCAGTGGTGTGCTTTCGACCAGTCCTTTTTGGGAATCGCCTTTTGCAACCCTTCTTCCACTTCCGCAGGCGTTTTGCCTTTGGCAAGCCCCAACCGATTACTCACACGAAAAACGTGGGTATCCACCGCAATCGCGTCACCGCCAAACGCCACCGAATACACAACGTTCGCCGTCTTTTTTCCAACCCCTGCAAGCGTGGTTAGCTTTTCCACCGTGTCGGGTACTTTGCCGTCAAACTTTTCCAAAATATCCTTACTTGCGGATAAAATATGCGACGCTTTCATGCGGTAAAATCCACAAGAGAAAATATATTTTTCCAGTTCTTCTTGCGATAACGTTACCATGGCTTGGGGCGTGGAATACTTTTCAAACAGTTTCGCCGTTACGATATTTACCCGTTCGTCCGTGCATTGTGCGGATAAAATTACCGCAACCAGCAATTCGTACGCCGTCGTAAACACCAGCGCAGGCTTTGCATCAGGGTATAAACGGGCAAGTTCTTGTAATATCTTTGGTTTGTCTATGCGTTTCATACGATTAGTATAGCAGTTTTTTTGCAATTTTGCAACTATTATCCGTACGGCAAAATAGAAGTTCTCCCTGCTATATACTCTATTTTATAAAAGCCCTTAAACGACGCGTACCTCCCCGTCTTTAATATAGCTTTTGCTCTCACGAAATACCGCGCGTCAAACCGTACGCAAAGTCCGCATCCTATTTTCGCTTCTTTGGGGGCAGGCGCGGTGGTGGCTACTATCCCGTATCCGTTCAACCGCTCCGCATACGCCAAGCTATGCGAACGCGAACGGAACACCGCTAAAATCATCATCAGTCATACACTCCTTATTTACGGAATACTATATTTTATGTATAAAACCGTATAAGAGGTGCATTATGATTTATCTCGATAACGCCGCTACGGGCGGTACAAAACCAGACTGCGTCGTCACTGCCGTACAGTCCGCTATGCGACTTTGCGCCAACCCTGGGCGTAGCGGACACAAACTTTCTCTTACCTGCGCCAAGCTTGTGGAAGACTGCCGAACCGCCTTAAACGAGACGTTTGACGGCTACGGATACGACAGAGTGGTATTCACCAAAAACTGCACGGAAGCGTTGAATATCGCCTTGTTTGGTATATTAAAACAGGGCGACCACGCCGTGGCAACTTGTATGGAGCATAACTCCATACTCCGTCCGCTTGCCTATATGAAAAAGACGCGACGGATTACCTACGATATTTGTCCGATTGTGCAAACGGACGACGGCTACGCCGTAAACGTAGCCGTCTTACAAAAAATGATACGGCCAAACACAAAGCTCGTTATCGTCACTACCGCATCCAACGTCAACGGCGCAATCCCTAATTTACAAGCCATACGCTCCGCCCTACCCAAACGAGTACTTCTATTGTGCGACGGCGCACAAGGAGGCGGACATTTCCCTATCCGTATGCAAGAAACGGGCATTGACGTATTGACGCTTGCAGGGCATAAAGGTTTATTTGCATTGCAAGGTAGCGGTGCGTTGCTGTTTAGCGAACGCGTGGATTTACCGCCCTTTTTATACGGTGGAACGGGTTCTATGAGCGTCAGCTTGGATATGCCCGATTTTTATCCCGACGCCTTAGAAGCAGGCACGCTTTCTTTTCCTGCCATTGTATCCCTTTTAGAAGGCGTGCGCTATGCAAATAGCGTTTTGCAACAATCGCAAAAAAAACTGTTTTCCCTTACAAAATACCTATTGCAAGAATTGAAAAAGTTTCCTTTATATAAGACGTATTCCGTTGCCAACCCCTGCGGTATCGTCGCTTTTTCGCACGCTTTTTTACAAGCCGAACACATTTCGGCTTTGCTTTCGTCCAAGCACGATATCGCCGTTCGGGGCGGACTGCACTGCGCCCCCTTAATGCACGAAGCGCTTGGCACTTTGGACGGCGGTTTGGTACGCGTTTCCCTTTCCCATTTTAATGAAAAAGAAGAGTTGGATATCTTACTTACCGCCCTACAAGACGTAGAAAAACTGTAACCTATTCTATCGCCTTTAACTTATCCACGATAGCGCGCAGGCGTTTGCGTTGAAAACCGTCCAACATCGGTGAAAAGGCTTGATAAAAACTTTCAATTTCTTCGTTGGACAGCGTACCTGCACGTTTTCCTTTTTCCGCTTCCGCAAGGATATTTCTCAGCATATCCGCATTGCTTTTGCCGTGGTACGCCTGTGCAATTTTCTTAGTCAACGTTTCGGCAGTAACCGTATCCTGTTCGTCCGCTTTGGTACAATCGGGGGCTTTATAATCCTTAAAACTTTTCACACGCATCTCCTTGTCTTTGATAGTACCATTGTATTCCGCAAACGCATTTTTCGCCACTTTTGCATATAGTATCGTATGGAAATATTTATTCTCGTCCTTTTGTATTATTTTTCTCAAAACCCCGACTTCGCGGAAAGCGTCAAACCTTTGATGGCAAAACTCAAAGACTCCGAACAAATGCTTGCCTTTCTCAACGACTTGTCCAAGTTTACGCAAACGTTTAGCGGTTTTCAATCCAAACCACAAAGTGAACCTAAACCGCCCTGCGACAAAGACGAAAAACCACCGCAAGACAAAGAAAAACCGCAATCCCCTACCGCGGGGATTGCGGATGAATTTATCCAACAACTGTTAGACGGATATTTTACTAAACGATAGAAAATCCACCGTTTACAGGCAAATCTATACCCGTCACGTATTCGTTTTCTTCCAAGAATAAGACGGCTTTCGCTACGTCTTCTCCCGTGCCCAAACGCTTTGCAGGGATTTCGGCTATGACGTCTTGCATTTCTTCTCGGCTAAGCCGTGCGTTCATTTTCGTGTCGATTACGCCGGGCGAAACGCAGTTTACGCGGATACCCGACCAGCCAAGCTCTTTGGCAAGCGATTTGGTAAAAGCGATAATCGCGGATTTAGACGCGGAATACACACTTTCACAGCTTGCTCCCACTTCACCCCACACGGACGACACGTTGACGATAAGTCCGCTTTGACGGGAAATCATACCTTTGCTTGCTTCACGCGCGCACAAAAACGTACCGCCCACGTTCACGGCAAACAGCCGTTCGTATTCGGCGTACGTCGTATCCTGTATTTGTTTCATCAAGGACACGCCTGCGTTGTTTATTAAAATATCCACTTTCCCAAGCGTTTGAAACAAAGCCACGACGTCCTTTTCACAAGCGACGTCCGCTTTGTACGTTTCCACGCCTTGCGCTTGGACAAGCTTGGCATTTTCTTCGTCCTTAGAATAGGTTACGCATACTCTGTACCCCTTTTGCAAAAAAGCCAAAGCTATACTTTTTCCTATACCGCGCACACCGCCTGTAACCAAAACCGTTTTCATATTATTCTTCCCAAGCCTTTGCAATCGCAATAATTTCTTTTGCGTTTTCTTCGGGCGTTTTTCCGTCCACGTCTATTACCGCGTCTGCAACGCTTTCATAGATAGGCGAACGCTCTTTCATCAGCGTAGCCAGTCTATCCCGAATACTCTCGGTAGAGGTTTGCAATAAAGGACGCGTACCGTCCACTTTCAAACGCTTGGCAAGCGTATCCAAAGACGCGCGCAAGAATATGATTTTACCGTTCTGTTTTAAGAGGGTATTGTTCTCCGTTTTCAGCACCAAACCGCCACCCGTCGATAAAACTAAGTTGTCTTTTTTTGCAAGCTCACGGATAACTTCCGTTTCTAATTTACGGAAATGCGCTTCGCCGTAATACTCGAAAATATCCGAAATTTTACCGTGTTTATCCGCGATAACCCCGTCGGTATCGTACCATCTTCTACCCGTAAGCTCCGCAATTTTAATGCCGATGGTAGTTTTGCCCGAACCCATCATTCCGCAAAGCACGACGTTCATACGTTCTCCTTTTGCGCCTTAAATCCTGCAATCGCGCCGATATAGCTACCCAAGCCAAACCCCAACGTTACGCCTTTACAAACAGGGGAAAGTACGCTGTGCTTTCTAAATTCTTCCCTTGCGTGGACGTTGGACATATGCACTTCTAAAACGGGTACGGAAATTCCCGCAATCGCGTCGCGGATAGCATAGCTGTAATGGGTGAACGCCCCTGCGTTCAGCACGATTACGTCCACGTCGCCGTCCAAATACGCGCCGTGTAAAGCGTTTACAATTTCCCCTTCCACGTTGCTTTGGAAAAAGCGGACTTCGTCGCCGTTGGAAACGCAGTATGCCATAATTTTATCGTTGATTTCGTCCAACGTCAAATTGCCATATACGCCCGTTTCACGTTTGCCCGTCAAGTTAAGATTTACTCCGTTTACTACTAAAATTTTCATATCGTATCTCCGTTATCGTAACGATTTATTTTTCTAAATATTGCGCGTATAAATGCTTTGCCTCGTCCACGCTTGCCGTCCGTTTCAAATACAGACAATCGGCAAAATACGCCTGATAAAACAACATAGATTTCCCGTTAAGTATCTTTGCCCCCGCGCTTTCTCCAAGCTCTAAAAATCGTGATTTTTCAGGGGTGTAAATCAAATCTACCGCCCACGCCGCGCCCCGAAACGCCCGTTCTTCGACAGGGGATTTCCCTTCGGTGTCGTGCAGTCCCACGCCCGTACAGTTAACAAGAATATCGTATCCGCCACTCTCCGCATCATCTACGGGGGTTACGCCCAAACGCTGACATATCTCTAACAGCTCCGCCTTATTCCGTCTATACGCATACACGGTTGCGCCTGCGTGTTGTAAGGCAAGAGCCGAACTGCTACCCGAACCGCCTACTCCCAGCACAAGCACTTTTTTACCCTGCACTTCCACACCTGCCGTGCGTAACATCAATAAAAACCCTTCGCCGTCCGTATTATACCCCGTTTTCGTATCGCAAAGCACGGTGTTTACCGAACTGCAAGCAGATGCGTCCGCATCAATTTCGTACAGATATTCAAACACGTCTTTCTTATACGGTATGGTCACGTTAAAACCGTCAAAATCGCCCATTAAGCGTACCATTGCCCCGTCAAAGTCCGTCTTGCTTACGGAAAAGCGTTCGTATTCGCACTTTACCCCCAGCTCACCTAAAATAAACGTGTGCATCTCTTCGCTAAGCGATTTGGAAACGTCTTTACCCACCAAACCGAGCCTAAGCGTTTTTACTTTGCTTTCGTCCATACTATCCGTCCTTATTTTACGCCCAACTTTTCAAAGAAGTCAGGGAAAGAAATTGCGCAACATTCGGGACGAATCACGTTACCGCCCTCTCTTGACGCAATCAAACCTACCGCGCCCGTCATCGCAATGCGGTGGTCTAAATAACTGTCGATATTTCCACCGCGCAAGCTCTTTTGTCCACGTATAATAAACCCGTCGGGCAGTTCTTCGCAATCTCCGCCTAAGTTTCGGATAAGTTCCGCCGTCGTGCGTATTCTATCGCTTTCTTTTACGCGCAATTCCTTTGCGCCCGTAATACGGCTTTCCCCGTCCGCAAACGCACAAAGCAAAGCGACAAGTGGCAATTCGTCCACCATAGCAGGGACTTCTTCTCCTGTAATGGTAACGGCGCGAAGGTTGGATTTTTCCACCAAAATATCCGCCGTTTCTTCTCCGCCCGAAACTTGTTTATTGCACAGCGTATATCGCACGCCAAGCTTGTCAAACGCGCGTAAAATACCCGTTCGCGTAGGGTTTACCCCCACGTTTTTACAAAGCGTTTTACCCTTTAACGCACCGAGCGCCATAAAGTACGCAGCCGAAGAAATATCTGCAGGGACGCGCACGTCGATTGCACAAAGATTGCTTTTTTCCACCGTAACCGTGTTGCCGTTTACTTGAATATTTGCGCCCATAGCCGAAAGCATACGTTCGGTATGGTCACGCGATTTTACAGGCTCGGTTACCATCGTTTTTCCGTCCGCGGACAAGCCTGCAAGAAGTACCGCACTCTTTACCTGCGCGGACGATATAGCAAGCTCCACCTTGTCACCGTTTAATCGTTGGGGATATACCACGACGGGTGCGTGGCCGTCCGTCGTTTGCACGTTTGCACCCAACGCCGATAAGGGTTCTGCTACCCGTTTCATAGGCCGAGTGGAAAGCGACGCGTCCCCCGTTAAGGTGACTTGCACGCCTTTCCCCGCAACCAAACCCGTCAAAAGACGTATCGTCGTGCCCGAATTACCACAATCCAACGTAACGCCACTTTGAAAAGTGGGCGTACCCGTAACGCGGATAGTCGTGCCGTCTATTTCCACTTTTGCGCCCAACGCTTGCATACAACGGCAGGTGGAAAGACAGTCTTCCCCCATCAATGCGTTTGTGACGGTTGCCGTTCCGTTTGCCACCGCGTTGAACATGACCGCACGGTGCGTAATCGATTTATCCCCAGGCAGTGTAAACTCCCCTTCAAAATATTCTTTTGCTGGAATATATTGCATTGTTTTTCTTCCTTACGCCAAACTTGCCACGAATTGAGTAGTTCCTGCGACGTATTCGTCAAACGGCAAAGAGAGCAAAGTCCACTCTCCAAGCGCTTTCGCTACCGCCATTTGAATTTTGCCGTCGCCTACGTTCTTTTTGTCCGATTTCGCCTTTTGTAAATCGATTTCAATTCCGCTAAAATCGGGTTTAGATACGGGTGCAATCGCAAGTGCTTTTTTCAAAATGCAAAGAAGTTTCTTCCCGTATTCCTTTTCGCAAACGCCCTTTTCTATTGCCAAACACGTTTCCAAATACGTACCGTACAGCACGCTTTCACCGTGCGAAAGTCCCGTAGAAAGTTCGATAGCGTGTCCCGTCGTATGTCCGACGTTTAAGCATTTTCTCTCTCCCGTTTCCTTTTCGTCACGCGAAACGACGCCTGCCTTATACGCGATACAGTCCACGATTAAGCTTTCTAAAAAATCTACGTTATCCCACTCGCACGTGGCGTTTGCCACCTTTTCAAAAATACCTTTATCCAAAGCGCAATATTTGATAATTTCGCCCAAACCGCATTTAATTTCCCTTTGGGGTAACGTTTGCAAAAACGCGGGGGAAACGAGTACTTCCATCGGTTGATAAAACGCACCCACGATATTTTTTACACCGTTTAAGTCCACCGCCGTTTTACCGCCCACACTGCTATCCACTTGCGCAAGGAGCGACGTTGGAATTTGCACGCAGGAAATACCGCGCATATACAACGACGACGCCAAACCGCCGATATCCCCGATTACGCCGCCGCCTACCGCAAACAGCCGTGACGTTCTGTGTAAGCCTGCCTTTGTCATCTCTTGCAAAATAGCGCCCAGCGAAGAAAACGTTTTATTTTCTTCCCCTGCCTCTAAAACGAAAATCGGCGCGTCGCCAAAATACCATTTTAACGTATCCTTATACAACCCGTACACGTTGGTATCCGTCAACACAAAGTTCTGTTGCCCTGCTATAAGCCCCGGCAAGCGCAATGCAAGCGCATCATCGCCCACGCAAATTTTTGCCGTTTGCGTGGCTGTTTTTAACTGAATTTCTTTCATCGTTTTCGCCTTACGGCAACGCGTTGTACCGCGCTGTCACTTCTTCCATCGTATCTCCGCCCAAACGCTCGGCTACCGTTTCTGCAAGCGTTTTGGCTACCGCCGATTCCGCAATAATGCTCAGTGCAAAAATCGCGCACACGTCGCTCCGTTCCGCAGCCGCTACCGTTTCTTGCTTGCTCACGTAATCCACCGTTTTCAACCCCTTCATCAGCGTAGGGATAGGTTTCATAGCAATACGGAGTACGATTTCTTCGCCGTTGGACATACCGCCTTCAATACCGCCTGCACGGTTGCTTGTCCGATAAAAGCCTTTGTTTTCGTCGTAGGCAATTTCGTCGTGCACGGCTTTTCCGCTGACGCTTGCCACGCCAAAACCCATACCTACTTCCACGCCTTTTACCGCTTGAATACTCATTAAGCTTTGCGCAAGCCGTGCGTCGAGTTTACTATCGTACGTCGTATGCGAACCGAAACCACTCTTTAAGCCCTTTACGCGAATTTCCACTACACCGCCTGCAGTATCGCCGTCCGCTTTTAACTGTGTAATTTTTTCTATCGCCAAAGCTTCCGCTTGTTCGTCCAGCATCCCCGTTTGGGTAGTTTTTGCTTTTTGTACGTCGGCAAACGTATATTCGCCCGTATCTTTCACTCCGCAAATTTCTTTTACGTAGCTACTTATTTGTACGCCGAGCGCGGACAAGTACTCCGCAAATACCGCGCCTGCCGCTACACGGATTGCCGTTTCTCTTGCTGAGGCACGTTCTAATATGTTTCTTGCGTCTGTTTGTCCGTACTTGATTACGCCCGATAAATCGGCGTGGCCAGGACGCACTTTGGTCAGCGATTTCTTTTGCATAACCGCTTCGTCGCAAGCACCTGCAGACATACACGCCTCCCAGTTGGCGTAGTCCTTATTATAGATACAAAGCGTAACGGGGCTACCCAGCGTTTCACCGTTCCGAACGCCCGTTAAAATTTCCGCTTGGTCCTTTTCTATCTTTTGCCGACCACCGCGCCCGTAACCGCTTTGACGCAAGGCAAGCTTTGCATTGACGTTTTGCATATCCACGCGCAAATGTGCAGGCAACCCTTCGATAATTGCCACCAGCGCCTTCCCGTGCGATTCTCCTGCCGTCGTTAATTTCATAATCTTACTCCTTTACGCTTGCGTAGAAAAAACGTATTCTCCGTCTTCGTACGCAAACAGTACTCTATCCCCGTTGCAAACCCTTCCGACAAGGATTTCTTCCGCAAGCTTGTCTTCCACGTTTCTACGAATCACGCGCTTTAACGGTCTTGCCCCGTACTGTTTATCGTATCCGTCTTTGACGAGTGCCGACAGTGCCGACGACGTTACCGTAAGCATAATACCGCGCTGTTCCGCCAAGCGTTTTGCCAGCCCGTCTATCATTTTCTTGGCAATTTGCTCACAATCTTCTTCCGACAAATTGTGGAATACGATAATATCGTCCAAACGGTTCAAGAATTCAGGACGGAACTTCTCTTTCAAAGCTTTATCTACCCGTTCTTTTAACGCGTCGTGTTCGCTTTCCGTCGACAGGCTTTCGCCACTACCGAACCCATATACGCCCGTACGCTCGCTTTCCACCACTGCCGCACCGACGTTGGACGTTAAGATAATCACGGCGTTTTTGAAACTCACCGTTCTTCCTCTACTGTCCGTTAAACGCCCGTCGTCTAAAATTTGCAATAATAAATTGAACACGTCGGGGTGCGCCTTTTCAATTTCGTCGAACAGGATAACCGAATAGGGCTTTGTGCGCACCTTGTCGGTAAGCTGTCCCGATTGCGTATCTTCAAAGCCGACGTATCCAGGGGGCGCACCGATGATTTTAGATACGGCTTGCTTTTCCATATATTCGCTCATATCCAAGCGAATCATTTGTTCTTCCGCCCCGAACATTGCCTCCGCCAAAGCTTTGCAAAGGTCGGTTTTCCCCACACCCGTAGGGCCTACGAAGATAAACGAGCCGATAGGGCGCGACGGGTCTTTCAAGCCTGCCCTTGCCCGACGAATTGCTTTGGCAACCGCCGTTACCGCTTCGTTTTGCCCTATGATACGGCGGTGCAAATCGTCTTCCAACCGCATCAGCTTTTCCCCTTCCTCTTGCGTAATTTTTGTCAAGGGGATTTGCATACGCGCACTGACGATACCTGCCACTTGTTCCTTTCCAAGCGCGAGCCTCCCGTCGCTAAGCAGAAGTGGGGATTGCGCTTTTTTCAAAGCCGTCCATTTCTCTTGCGCGATACGTTTTTGCTCTAACGCTTTCGTTGCCAAAGCAAACTCTCCGCGACTTTCTTGCATACGGCGTTCTTCTTCATAGCGTTGCATATCCGTTTCCAACGCACGAAGTTCCATACTACCGCTTTCCAGCACGCGCACGCGCGCGGACGCTTCGTCGATTAAATCGATAGCTTTGTCGGGTAAAAATCTATCCGTTATGTACCGCGACGAAAGTTTTACCGCCGCCTCGATTGCCTCGTCCAAAATGACGATATCGTGATGTTCTTCATATTTAGGGCGCAAGCCTTTCAAAATGGCAATGGCGTCATTTTCAGTAGGTTCCGCCACCGTTACGGGAGTAAATCTACGTTCTAACGCGCTGTCCTTTTCGATATACTTGCGGTATTCTTCCACCGTCGTTGCACCGATAAGCTGTAAATCCCCACGCGCCAACAGCGGTTTCAAAATATTCCCTGCGTCCATCGTATTGTCCGCCGATGCCCCTGCTCCGACAAGGGTATGAATTTCATCGATAAACAAAATCACGTCGCCGTCTTGCATGGTTACACCGATAAGGTCTTTTAATTTTTCTTCAAAATCCCCACGGTATCTCGAACCTGCCAGCATCCCCGGTAAATCGACGGATAACACCTTTTTATTATACAGTTGTTGGGGCACGTTTTCACTGACAATCAGCTGACACAGCCCTTCGATAATCGCGCTTTTCCCCACGCCGGGCTCGCCCACGAGTACGGGGTTATTCTTGCCCCTACGGGAAAGAATTTGAATGACCTTTTCTATTTCTTTATCTCTGCCGATTACGGGGTCAAGCTTGCCCTTTTGCGCACGCGCCGTCATATCCGTACCGTACGCGGACAGCTTGTCCATCGTTTCACTTCGCTTGCCCAAACGTCTTTTATACACGTCCGCATCCCGTTCTTTTATCGAAACTTGTGCGCCCGTATCGTCCAACCCGTCGAATACTTGTCCAAACGACTTTTCGTCGCTTACAGGCTGTTCGTATATTCCGCCCGACTGTAAAAAACGTTGAATTTCCAAGCGCGTCGCTTCTTTTAACGCCGTCACGTCCGTTACGCGCTGTAAAAACCGCACGGCAAAGCAATCGGGAATTTCTAAAATAGCGTACAGGAAATGCGCCGTACCGGCAAGCATACCCTGTTCCTCCGCCAAAGATACCGCCCTGTCGTACATACATTGCGTACGTCTTGTCAAGCCCTCGTTTTTCGAACGCTTGTCAATGCTTGCAAAAAAACGTTCGTCGTAAACCGACGCGGAAATACCGCAAGCCGTCAACACTTTATACGCCGAACAATCGGGCATATGCAAAAACGCATAGACGAAGTGCTCGCTTCCTACGTAACTTGCGCCCTTTTGTACCGTTATCTCGTTGGCAATACGTAACGCTTTTCTGAAATTTTCCGACGATTTTGAAATGGGTTGCATATTCCTTGTTCCTTGTTTACTTTATCTTACCCGTACGACCAGTTCAGGTAACACTCTCCCCACGATTTCCGCACGGTGCATAGCACACTCTTCTTCGCTTGCCTTTTGTAAGTCGTTTTCTAAACGGAAAGACGCAGGGCGCATATCCGCCAAAAAGTCGTTAAAATCGCGCATATCCCGTACTTTGAAAAAGCCGAGCGCGATACCCAGTTTAATTTTTACCATACCCGACGTCAATTCGTCCAAAGGCAACTGTGCACAGTGACAAAGCGTACCGTACGCGCGAAGACACTTGTCCTTTATCGTCGTGCCTTGTTCTTTTAACATACGCTCGCGCGCGCGAAGTTCTAATTCGCAAAGTTCTAAAACCATTTGATGTACGCTATCCAAAATTTGCTTTTCCGAAACGCCCAAAGTACGTTCGTTGCTCACTTGATAGCTATACCCTTCCGCCACCGTTCCTTCGCCGAAAACACCGCGTACGGTAAGCCCGAGTTTTTTCAATTCGGGGATAAATTTGCCAAGCTCTTTACTCCAAAACAGCCCCGGCAAAAACATCATCACAGACGCGCGCATACCCGTACCCAAATTGCTGGGACAAGCGGTTAAATACCCGTATCTATCGTCGTACGCAAACGCAAGCGACGTCGCCAAACCCTCGTCGATTCCGCTAACGCGCTCGTACGCTTTATACAAATCAAAGCCTTTGTAAATATATTGCTCGCGCAAATGGTCTTCTTCGTTGACCATAATAGAAATGGTCCTGTCCTTAGAAATAAACGCCGCGCCCATTTTTTTGCATTTCAAAAATGCAGGACTAATCAAATGTTGTTCTTGTAACAATACCGCTTCTTCTTCACTGAGCGAACCTATGGCGTTCTTTTGAAAAGCGTCCAACTTTTCCAACGCCTTTTCCACCAAGTATACCACTTCTTCGCCAAGCTTTGGCGTAAGCTTTTGGGGAAAAGGGTACGCGGCCAAATTTCTCGCAAGCCGAATACGGGTAGAGGTGATTACGGATTGTATTTCGGGGTTTCTTTCCATACAAAATCCTCCTCTATGCCTTTGTGGAGCATATCGATTTTCTCTTCATATACCCCTGCGCCCTTATCGTCGTCTTCCGAATATTTTCTCGTAGCCAACGTCGATAGCTCTTCACAGCGTTGCTTGACTCGCTCTTGCGCGGTCCTATACGCGCATTTGCCACGATGCGCTTCGCTCCCTTGCATACGTTCTATCACGGGAGAGATTACCGCAAACAACGTTTGATAACACCAAGCGCATCCCACAAGTTTGGTTTTCTTGAATTGCGCAAGCGTCGTACCGCAATAGGAACACGCCGTGTCGGCATACGTCGTTTGACGGAGTATTTCGTCGCATTTTAAGCAATAATACGCATATTCCACTTTTCCGTTTCTCATCTGCTCGTACGTTCTACTCGCTTGATTTTTTTTGCATTTAACGCACAGCATTACCCGTTATTCCCCCTTTGTAATCGCGTTTTTACGCGCCTTGTGCCGTTTGAACAGCGAACGGAAGAATACCCAAAGCACCTCTAATACTTGCAGGGGGATACCCAGTATAAAAATCAGCCACAAAGCCGAATAGTCGTTCCCCAAATGCACCGAAACGATTCTTGCCGTTAAGTACATACACGCAAGCACGCTCCATATCAGCGCGGTAACGCAAACGAAGTTGAACATACGGTATTTCCAAACGCTTGCATATATAAGCAACAGTACGGCGTTTACGGCAAGGGAATACACGAAAATCATCCACCACTCGTGTCCAGGCTTTAACAGTTGTAACGCAACGAATACGCAAGTAGCAATCAACCATACGATTCCGCTGGAAAGTAGCATTATCAGCACGTGCAACCCAGCCGTACGCGTTTGATATGCCTGCGCCTGCTCCGCAGTGTTATCCCCGATTAAGTCGTTTACCGTAACGTGGTACAATTCGGCAAGACGCATCAAAATATACACGTCGGGAACACCGTTGCCTTGTTCCCATTTAGACACCGACTTGTCCGAATAGTTAATCTTTTCGGCAAGTTCCGCTTGGGTTAAACCAGCACGCTTTCTATAATACGCCAAATTTTTGGCGATTTTTGCATTGATTTCATTCGAGTTTTCCATACGTTTATCATACCATTTTTTTCACTTTCCGTCAAGCGCGTATAACGGTTTTCTTTAATTTTTATGCCCCACTTCCCCGTTTTACTGAAATTTTTACGCTTTTTTTATTAAAAAAAGCGTTCTTTCAAAACAAGATATAAAAAAAGAGCTTTTCTCAAAGCTCTTTTTCCATTTTGTATCGTCGTCAATATGCTCGTGCAAAGATGATAACGTGTTGCGCTTTTTTACCGCAAACCGCGCACGTTTCCGCACTTTCCCCTTCGGCGAATACACGCGCCGTTGCACCCGTATCTTCCTTAATTTTATCTTCGCATTCTCGGCAACCGCACCAACCTGCTTTTACAAAGTTGCCTGCTTCTACGCCAGCCAAAATACCTTGCATGTCGTCCGCATACACAATGCGTTCATCTCTACGTTTTCTTGCCGTTTCCAACATGTTCTTTTGGATATCTTTAAGCAAAGCTTTTACGCTTTCTACCGCCGACGCACGTTCCACTTCCGTCTTTTCCAACGTATCCCGTCTTGCACAAATCATTTTGCCGTTTTCAATATCACGAGGGCCTAATTCAATACGTACAGGTACGCCTTTCATCTCCCATTCGTTGAATTTCCAACCGGGGCTATTATCCGACTTATCGCAGGTTACTTTAATACCTGCCCCCTCCAATTCTTCTTTTAACGCCTCGCAAGCCTCGATAACGCCAGGCTTTCTTGCGGCAATGGGAACGATGACGCATTGTACGGGCGCAACTACGGGCGGAAGCACCAAACCGCGTTCGTCGCCGTGCGTCATAATAATCGCACCGATTAACCGGGTAGATACACCCCACGACGTCGTATATGCCGTTTGATGAGTACTGTCGTCACCCAAGAATTTGATATCAAACGCCGACGCGAAATTTTGTCCTAAATAGTGCGACGTACCCGCTTGCAAGCTTTTACCGTCTTTCATCATCGCTTCCATCGTATAGGTAGCCACCGCACCTGCAAAACGTTCCTTTTCCGTTTTTCTACCCGTTAAAACAGGGATAGCCAAACAGTTTTCCGCAAAGTCCTTATAAATTTCAAGCATAGCTTGCGTTTCTTCTTCCGCTTCGGCTGCGCTAGCGTGCACGGTATGCCCTTCTTGCCATAAAAATTCACTGGTACGAAGGAACGGACGCGTCGTCTTTTCCCAACGCATTACGTTACACCATTGATTGACTTTCAAAGGCAAATCTCTATACGATTGTACCCATTTCGAACACATCGTACCGATAATCGTTTCGGACGTAGGACGAATTGCCAAAGGTTCGGCAAGTTCTTCCCCACCTGCCACCGTTACCACCGCCACTTCGGGCGCAAAACCTTCCACGTGTTCCGCTTCTTTCGTGAAATAGCTCATAGGAATCAGCAACGGGAAATACGCGTTTTCTACACCGCGTTTTTTGAAACGGACGTTCATTTCGCTTTGGATACTTTCCCAAATGGAATACGCGTACGGACGAATAACCATCGTGCCTTTTACAGGGCCGTAATCGACGAGCTTAGTCTTCAATACGACGTCCGTGTACCATTGCGGGAAATCCGCGTTAATATCCGCGATTTGTTCTACAAATTGATTTTCTTTTGCCATACAGCACCTCCGTTCCCCATTAAAAGAGAACATACTATTTTTAACAAATTACAGGCTGTTTCTTGCCCGATATTTCAAGAAATCGCCCCTTCGGCGTTACCGTCCAAGGGGCGACGTTCGATTACAAATCGATTAGTCCTTTAATACGTACGTTTCGTATTTCTTCAACTTGAACACTTTATCACAAGCAGGACAACGGTGATAAGGAGATACTTCTCTTACTCTCAAAAGCTTACCGCATTGAGGGCATCTTACCATCCAAACTTTGTTAGGGTCTAACGGCTTATCTACTTCTACCGAGTCGTTTGCCTCTTCTAACACCTTAGCTTCTTCCGCAGCCGTTGCAGGCGAAGGCGAAGGCAATAAATGCGCAGGAGCAGGCATAGGCCCGTAGTTGTACGCACCGTCCGCAGATTGCATAGGCATACCGTAGTACGGGTACGGATAGTAAACGGGAACGTAAATAGGCTGATAAGGCATATTTGCGTTGGCAGGCATTTGAGGCATTTGGGGCATCATAGGCACGGGAGCCGCTTGTTGTTCGACAACAGGTTCGGGATTTGCAGACGATTCGGGGTCCGCCTTCTTCTTTCTCGATTTGAAAATGCAATCGCTAATAAAACCAACAAGCGCAGCAAGCGCGGTGATTAAAAGCGGAAGATTGAAACCTTTGGTTTCACCTTCTAACAAACCGATACCAATCCATCTCAACACCAACAGTGCCGCAGCAAATACGAACGTGAACATCGAGAATACCGTAAAGTTTTTCATACCTTTACCGTATTTACCTTCACGGTTGTATTCGGTAGATGCCGTTGCATGCTTAATCATAATCATAATCCAAATCCAAGCAAACAACTCTACTGCGAAACGGATTACGTACCACAAATGCGAACCGAACCAGCCCATATTTTTGCTTACGAGCAACGCGTCCATCATCGTTACGAACACTTCGCAGAAAATGCTCACTTTCATAAAGAAGATAACGATTGCGCCCACTACCGCAACTTGGATAAGATTACGGAAGAAGTACACGAACAAGCCTTGTTCTCTATCCACTTCGTCGATTTTTTCGCCCGTCGTGAACAGCGTTACTTTGCCTTCGATTAAGCCGCAAAGAATATGGAAGAACAAACCTACGCCGAGTACGATATACCCAAATAACGTAATTTTGTTATCCGCCGTAAAGAACAATACCATCCAAAGGTTGGTAAGGATAAGCGCAGCAAACGAACCGGAGAAAATTTTGCCAAGGTCGTCCATAGCGTACATATTGCGGTTAAAGCCGTATGTATAGCTCGCTTTGGTCTTAAACAGCCAGCCGAGTTTTGCCAACGCACGGAAAATATTGATAACCAGCGCAAGCAACATAATCACGTACAATAAAAGGGAAACGGTTGCGGAAAGCAACACGGCGTCCTTAATTACGTTGGCAACGCCACCCTTGAAAATGTCCACTATCGCCTTATATGCGTTGATTACGGGCATTTCCGCAAATTTCGTACCGGAAACCACCGTGTTCGTTACCAGCGTCAATATCGCGCCAGCCACAGCCATTAAGACAATGCCAAGCAAGTACAACATACCTGCCGTTTTCGCTCTGCCTTGTACCGTTCTTACGCGTTTTTTGAGCAACAACGCTTTAGATTGGATACGTTTCATAACTTTTACTCCTTTTTGCTATATAGTTACTTATTTTTTATCGGGAATTTGGGGATATTGTCCCATCCAGTAGGGATGCGGGAACATAGGTACGGGTGCACTGTCTTTGGGTGCATACGTTTCTTCATCTTTGGTAAGATATTCGTCCACGTCCACGTCATCCGCATTAACCTCGGGAACACGGGGATATTTTCTAAGCAAGATTTCCAAAACGAACATACCAAGTGCAATGAGCGCGATATAGATAAGTTCGTTAGTGTATTGTCCCTTTACGATTACCATACCAACCACGTACATTGCAACCGCAATAAGGAATACGAACAGATACAACCAAAGGTTACCCAAACCGCGTCCCTTTGCACCTTCGCTGTCGTATTCTTTAATACCGAGCGCATACGCCGACGTCCCCATAACGAATATGGTAAACAAAATGCTGACGCAAGGAACAATCAACGTTCTGGGCGTATCTACAAACGCCTTAACGATACCGCGTTCTACCATCGTATCAATCATACCGCCGAGAATATCCGTAGCCGTGATATATTTTACGAAGAAGAACAACACCCCGCCAAGCGCGCAAAGTTGCAACACGTTACGGAAGATAGGCGCAAAGTTGCCTACTTGACGTTTTTCTTCGGTGATGCCGTTTTCCGTCGTATATAAGCTGACGTTGCCTGCAATAGGCGTGAAAATCAAATGCCATACTACGCCGACTGCAAGTGCGATATACCCGAAAATGGTTACCGTGATACCGCCTGCAAATAACGCGATAAGCAAGTGGAAACACAATACGCAATTAAACGAACGGGAAAAGAGTTTCGCCAAATCTTCCATAGCGTACATATTGCGGTTAAAACCGTACAGCTTACTTGCTTTTCCCTTGAACAACCAACCGAGCTTTGCAAGCGAACGAATCACGTTTACAAGCAAACCGAGCAACATAAACGCATACAGCACTGCGATATTTACCGCGATAACGTTTGCTTTTAAGACGTCCAAAATTTTACCGCCGGAAAACAACGTAACGAACGGTTTCCAAAATTTAAGTACGCCAAGCGACGAGCCTTCCACTACGGCAAGGGGCAAACAAGCCAAAACGGTGATGGCAAGCGTCCCGATTAAAAAGAAAAAGCCGAGCGTTTTCGCCTGTGCTTGCGAACGCTTAATGCGGTGCTTGATTTGTGAATATTTCATAGGCGTAGAATTTTCCATACTACCTCCGTAGGGCGTTTACCAAACTTGTAAGACAAACTCTCTTTCACTTTGAAAAACGTTCCCCTATTATTATCTAAATTATTATAACTCTATTTTTATTTCTTGTCAATACGCTTGCTGAAAATTTTTCAACAAAATACCGAACGTTTTTTTGTCAATTTCCACAAAAACAACGCTTATTGTCGCGTCGGCAAGATTTTTTCCTTGTACATACGAATACACTTGGTGATAATTTCCATTGCCTCTTCTCTATGGCAAATTTCTTTTACCGCAGTCTTTTTATGTTCAAGCGTTTTATACACTTCGAAAAAGTGCATCATTTCGTCAAATAAATGTTGCGGTAATTCGTCGATATCCGTATAATCTTTATAAGTAGGGTCATGTACGGGGATTGCGATAATTTTTTCGTCGAGCGAACCCCCGTCAATCATCTTGATTACCCCTATGGGGTAACAAGTGACGAGCGTCGATGGATAAATCGTTTCCCCACAAAGCACCAAAACGTCCAAAGGGTCTTCGTCGTCGGCATATGTACGGGGAATAAAACCGTAATTTGCGGGATATACGGTGGACGTATATAATACACGGTCCAAACGCAACATGCCCGTTTCCTTATCCAACTCGTATTTTGCTTTGCAACCCTTAGGAATTTCAATAAACGCCTCAAATTTTTGTGCGGTAATTCTTTCAGGGGAAATATCGTGCCAAATATTCATAATTTCTCCAAGATATTTTTATTCGTATATAATATTGTAGCATACTTTATCATTTTAAGCAAGAATTAAACCGCCATTTTTCGGTTTTTTTTGAGTTTTTTTCAAAGAAACGCAGTAAAAAACAATTTTTCAAAAAGATTTTTTATTTTTTTCAGCAAAAAGCTTTGACAACCCCAAAAAAATGTGATATAGTAATATAGCTTTTGACGAGCCGAAAAGCACTTTTTTGCAGAAGTACCCAAGTGGCTCAAGGGGCTCCCCTGCTAAGGGAGTAGCATCTTTACCGGTGGCACGAGTTCAAATCTCGTCTTCTGCGCCATACCCTCCAAGGCAACGTTGGTTGTTTTGGGGGGTATTTCTTGCGTAGAAGGTGAGATGGAACGAGTAGCACCTGGCACGGAAAATGCTTGCATTTTCTTTGACGTAGTCAAGCCTCAAATCGCGTCTTCTGCGCCATACCCCCTAAGACAACGTTGGTTGTTTTGGGGGGTATTTCTTGCATAGAAGGTGAGATAGAACGAGTGGCACCTGGCACGGAAAATGCCTGCATTTTCTTTGACGTAGTCAAGCCTCAAATCTCGTCTTTTATCTCTCCCCATTTTTCTTAATGCACACGCATCAAAAAACGGCGTACACGGGTACGCCGTTTTTTCTATTCAATTCGTACACGGTACGTGCGTTAATAGTAGCGAATTGCACGTTTT
>JAFVOG010000120.1 GCA_017505945.1 Clostridia bacterium | reverse complement strand
TACGTCGTCGCCTTTTTCATACATCAAATAGGTATTGAAAATTTTACCTACGTACGTACACGTAGAAACGTCAATTTTGTCTTGCGCTTGTTTTCTATCCAGCTCTTCCAACCACTGTTTATTTGCGCTAAAATAGTCCGTTTGCGGAGTAGGCGTCAGCGGTTCAGTCCCCGTATAAGTAGGGTCGTCAAACTCTAACACCAAACCCGGCGTATATTTTGCTTCGGGGAAAATCTTTAATAAACGTTCGGGATTGCCACGCTTGGGATTTCGCTTAGGTAAATCCCATTCGGATACGGTTGCAATTTTATCCGGTTCATAGTCGGGAATTTGCTCGATAGGAATAAAACCTTTGCTCGGCTCAGCCGTTTCCGCCTTTTTCTTAAAGGTAGGCGCAACCGATTCGATTTCCTTTTGCGCTTCTTCGTACGTCAGCGTATCAAAACCAAAGACGCTTGTCGAGCGTTTTTTCTCTTCCTTTATTTCACTTTCAACTTGGCTTAAAATACTTTCCGAAAGCGTCATTTTAGGCGTCGTTTGGGGCTTTTCTGCCGGAACGGTAATTTCCGCGTGCTTTCGCTCTAATTCTTCTACGACAGTGGGATTTTTATCGGGCACAACGTATTCCATTGCACCTGCCTTTCCGTCCAGCACGGCGGAAATAACCGAATAAATACAGCCGTACACCACGTTATTATCGACAAAACGCACGTCCGTCTTATTTGGACTCACGTTGACGTCAACAAGTTCAGGTGACAAATCGATATGCAAAACGTAAAACGGGTATTGCCGTTTCATTAAATAGGAAGCATACGCGCCGTAAACCGCGGACGATACCGTACCGTTTAATACGTATCTTCCGTTAATAAATACACACTGATAACTTTTATTCGGTTTGGTAAAGTTGGTATTGCCGATATAACCGCGAATACGCAAACCGTGTTTTTCCGCGTTAAGCTCAATGCATTGCGAACGCACGCCTGCGCCATATACGCAAACGAGCGCTTCTTCGTCGCCACCGCCAAACGATTGCAACACCTTTTTCCCGTTGACAAAGTAGGTAAAACAAATATCGGGGCGATTAAGGATAAACCTTGAAACAAACGTCGTGATATCCGTTTCTTCCGCCTTGTCCGTTTTTAAAAATTTCAAACGCACGGGCGCGTTGAAAAATAGCATTTCCACGCAGGCGTCCGTACCTTTTGCACACGATACTTCCGCAATTGCGCCCATTTCACCGCCACTGCACGAAAGCGAATACCCTTTTCCGTTTTCTACTTTGGACGTTATCGTCATTTTAGAAACAGCAGCAATAGACGCCACAGCCTCACCACGAAAACCAAGCGTCATAATGGAATCTAAGTCTTCCGCCTTGGATATTTTACTTGTGGCGTGCGGTAAAAACGCCGAGTGTAAATCGTCGCGCTCGATACCCGAACCGTTATCTACGACGCGGATTAATTGTTTACCGCCGTTTTCGACGTAAATTTCAATTTCCGTTGCACCTGCGTCAATGGAGTTCTCGACAAGCTCTTTAACGACGGAATACGGTCTATCTACCACTTCGCCTGCGGCGATACGGTTGAAAACTTGCGCGGATAAAATGTTGATTTTTGCCATACGTTATTTCTCCAAACGGATTTTATCTTTTAAGTCGCTTAACAGTAACAGCGCCTGCATAGGCGAAAGGGTGTTAACGTCCGTTTGCGCAAGAATTTCTTCCACTTCACAAAGTTCACGCGTTTCTTCCTGTTCGTCTTCAATTTCTATCTTGCGTTTGCCACTGACGATATCGTTCTTTTCCAGTGCTTTTAATATAAGTTTCGCACGCGCGGTAACTTCTTTGGGTACGCCTGCAAGCGAAGCAACTTCGATACCAAAACTTCTATGCGCACCGCCTCTCATAATTTTACGCAGAAATACGATTGCTCCGTTTAACTCCTTTACAGTGACTTTGTAATTCTTCACGCCTTCCATCATACTTTCCAGTTCGGTAAGTTCGTGATAATGCGTGGAAAACAACGTCTTTGCGCCCGTTTTCGTCACTAAAAATTCAATGACCGACCAAGCAATCGACAAGCCGTCGTACGTACTCGTTCCGCGTCCCACTTCGTCCAAAACAAGCAAGCTGTCCTTTGTCGCACGGAGCAAAATAGACGCCACTTCCGTCATTTCTACCATAAAGGTACTTTGGTCGAATATCAAGTTATCACTTGCGCCTACACGCGTAAAAATACGGTCTGTAAGCGGTATTTCCGCATATTTTGCAGGAACATACGCCCCTACGTGCGCCATAAGGGTAATGAGTGCCACTTGGCGCATATACGTACTTTTACCAGCCATATTCGGACCAGTAATCACCATACAACGGTTTTCGTCGCCGTCTAAAAGCGTATCGTTCGGCACAAAACGTTCTTTGGAAATGGCTTCCACTACGGGATGCCTACCGTCTTCAATCTCCAACGTTTCCCCAGCGTTTTTCATCACAGGACGAGTGTATTTGCGTTCCTTTGCCACCGTTGCAAACGAATTAAGACAGTCGAGCAACGCAACAGCATTTGCAATTTTTTGTAAATTAGCAATTTCGCCCGTAAGCGTTTCTAAAATCTTCGTATAAATACGTTCTTCTAATTTGAGTGCTTTTTCTCCACTGGAAAGCACTTTTTCTTCTAATACTTTTAATTCTTCCGTGATATACCGTTCGCCCGTGGTAAGCGTTTGTTTGCGGATATATTCGGGCGGAGCTTGGTCCTTAAACGAGTTGGTAATTTCGATATAGTAACCAAACACGCGGTTATATCCCGTTTTCAACGTCTTAATCCCCGTGCGTTCGCGTTCTCGCGTTTCTATTTCGCGGATAAGCTCCACCGCGCCTTGATTATATCTACGCAGTTCGTCGAGTTCCGCATTAAAGCCCGAACGAATATACCCACCGTCTTTCATCACACTGCTTGCATCGGGGTCGATTGCCTCCGTAAGCAAGTCCGCCACTTCTTTCATATCCACGATACCCGCGTTGATATCCGTAAGTGCGCGCGACGAAAAACCCGAAAGCTGGAATTTGAGCGACGGGAGCGTATGCAACGATTTAGCAAGTGCCAAACAGTTTTTCGGATGAAAGTTCCCGTTGGAAATTTTACCTGCCAAACGTTCGACGTCCGCCATATCGCTAAGCGTTTCGTTGATTCCTACCCGCACAACGGCGCTTTGGAAAAGTTCTTCTACACCGTCTAAACGATAGTTAATTTCGTCCAAATCGTTTAAGGGAGAGAGCAACATTCTATTCATCAGTCTCGCTCCCATACCCGTTTTCGTCTTGTCAAGCACCCACAAAAGCGAACCGTATTTTTTACCGTCCGCATTGTTTTTGACAAGTTCTAAGTTACGGACGGCAATGCTGTCCAACTCCATAAACCTACTTCTATTTACCGTTTTAATGGTATTGATATTGATGAGCGCGTGTTTTTGCGTTTCACGTAAATATTCGATAAGTGCGCCCGAGCAAGCAATTAAACCGTCGTTGCCTGCAATACCGTACGCGGAAAGCGAGTGCGCGTTGAACTGTTCAAGCAAGTTCTTTTCCGCTTGTTTAACGTTAAACGCCCAAGGTACGTAGCAAGAAAACGGGGGCAACTGGTTATGACGGAGCTCTTTCACGTCTTTGCTGGCAAGTAGCATTTCTTCGTTGCAAATGACTTCCGCAACGGACAATTTCATAAGATGAGACACGGCGTCTTCCACTGCGCTTGCGCCCAAAAATTCTTCCGCCCAAAATTCACCCGTCGTAATATCCGTCCAAGCCACTGAAACTGACGTATCCCCTTTCACGATGCACGCGATATAATTGTTTTTGGACTGGTCCAAAAACTCTTCTTCTATCATTGTGCCTGCGGAAATAATACGTACGACGGCGCGTTCTACAAGTC